>JBAVMZ010000500.1:0-14100 GCA_049690595.1 Occallatibacter sp.
GGCTGCCTTTGCAGCCACCCCTCGCGTTCTCCGGTCTGACTCCATCCGGCGCTGCGATTCCTGTGCCGCCCCTGTCGGACTGACAGCCCTCCAAAGGGCTGCCTCTCTCGGCGCTTGGAGCCACACCGCCCCGGTAACTCGCTCCGGTCCGGTAGCTCCCTCGAACGCCCTGGCGCAAAGCACAAGAAACTTCGAACCAATTCGAAACGATTCCAGGAACGCTACTTATGACTTACCCGTCTGCCGCAGGTTCTCCTTTGTGGAAACACTCAACCAGGACATTCGGATAACTCATAAGCCGCTTCTGAATCGCCATCGGTCCTCGCAGCCAGCGCCCATGCCCCCTGGGTAGCTGCCCGCGTGCCTGGAGAGTCCGCCCACTCTCCCTCCCTCGTCGACGCCGGCGTCATGCCCCGCCGGCCGCACGCTCACCTTGGAGTCGCCCCACACCGGAGAATCCTCCGATCGCTCTCGTTGCCCGGGTGTGGATCGCCTTCCGCCCTCCGCCGCCATCTCGCTCTCCCGCGGCACATCCAAAGACCGCAAGGCTCAACCCCCCGTTCTCCTGCGCTCGCCCTTTCCACGCTTGCGAATCCGCGAAAGTGGTCCGAAAAAGATCAGGAAAGCCTTGACCCCTCTCCCCTGTCACTCTGTTTCCCTTTGAATGGTCTTAGCTTATCGAATCCAGGTGGAATTCCCTGCAATCCCTCGCACCTACAGTTATCCTGTCTTTTCAAATACTTAGGTACTCCACCTTCCCCTTCCTCCTTTGACACGCGCCTGAAATGGAACTTCCCCCGGCGAAAACTCCCCCTCGTTTTGTAGTTTCTTCGCCTTCCGGTTTTCGCCCCCGCCTCGGCGCCCGTTCCACCTTCCCCAAATGCACTACCATGGTTCGGTGACGAATTCCGCCCCTCATTCTCCTCTCCTCCTTGTCCACGGCGGCGCCTGGGCCATCCCGGCCGACGCCGCCAGCGCCCACTCGCTCGGCGTCCGCAATGCCCTCGAAGCCGGCTATGCCATCCTCGCCCGCGGCGGTTCCGCCCTCGATGCCGTCGAAGCCGCCGTCACCGTCCTCGAAGACGATCCCACCTTCGACGCCGGCCGCGGCTCCTTCCTCACCTCCGATGGCCGCGTCCAGCTCGACGCCCTCCTCATGGACGGTGGCCGCATGAAGGCCGGCGGCGTTGCCTGTGTCGAGCGCCTCCGCAACCCCATCCAGGCCGCCCGCATCGTCCTCGAAAAGTCCCCACACGTCTACTTTGTCGGAGAAGGCGCGGAGCAATTCGCCGCCGACCACGGCATGGCCCTCATCTCCAACTCCGAACTCGTCCTCGACCGCGAGCGCCTGCGCCTCGCCCACGCCCAGGCCCGCCAGTCCGCCGGCCTCGCCGACGAAACCTTCTCCGGCCCCGCCCCCGCCGAGATCCTCCACGACGACAAGAGCCCCGAAACCGCCTTCACCGCCAATGAAATCCCTCCTGGACCCAGCACGAACATGGGTGCCCAAGGTCTCGATTCTCAGTCCTGCGAAGGCACGAACCCACCACCAGGAAGCATGGACAGCCACGACACCGTCGGCGCCGTCGCCCTCGACATCCGCGGCAACCTCGCCGCCGCCACATCCACCGGCGGTACCCTCAACAAGACCCCCGGCCGCGTCGGCGACTCCTCCCTCATCGGTTGCGGCTGTTACGCCGACAACCTCTCCGCCGCCGTCTCCCTCACCGGATGGGGCGAGCCCATCATGAAGCTCGTCCTCGGCAAGTGGGCCGCCGATCGCGTCGCCCTGGGCGCCGCCCCGGAAATCGCCGCACGCGAGGCCATCGCCTACCTCTACAACCGCCTCGGCGGACACGGCGGCATCATCCTCCTCGGCCCTGACGGCCGCTTCGGACTCGCCCACAACACCCCCGCCATGGCCTGGGGCCTCGCCACCCCCGCCGGCCTCCAAACCGGCCTCACCGTTCCATGAGAAGCGATTCGTACATCTGCTCGCCGGGTGCCTGGGAGTCCACGAACCCCGCCAACTCCGCTAACAACGCTGACAACGCTAGCCCCGCTCTCCCTGCTCTCCCTGCAATAATCCCCTCATGCTGATCCTGGCCTCCGCTTCCCCCCGCCGCCGCGAACTCCTCACCCAGGCCGGCTTCACCTTCCGGGTCCACCCCGCCCACATCCCCGAAGACCCCTACCCCGGCGAAGACCCTATCGCCTACGTCACCCGCCTCGCCCGCCAAAAAGCCGATGCCGTCTTTTGCGAACTTGCTCCAATCGACTATTCAGAACTGGCTTTGAAAGGGCACGGCTTTAGCCGTGCCGAAAGCGATCCCAATGAAGCCGGGGCTTTAGCCCCTCAGGCATGTTTTTCCGCCGCCCCCTCAAATGTCGACTCCGATTCTCTCGTCGTCCTCGGCGCCGACACCACCGTCACCCTCGACAACCACATCCTCGGCAAGCCAGAGTCCCCCGCCGACGCCGCCCGGATGCTCCGCCTCCTCTCCGGCCGCACTCACCAGGTCCTCACCGGCGTCGCCCTCGTCTCCGCCACTGGCGCCCGCGCCGCCGCCGAAGCCACCACCGTCACCTTCCTCCCCCTCACCAACGAGGAAATCGAAGCCTACATCGCCACCGGCGAGCCCATGGACAAGGCCGGCGCTTACGCCATCCAGGGCCGCGCCGCCCGCTGGATCCCCCGCATCGAAGGCTGCTACTTCAACGTCGTCGGCCTCCCCCTCGCCCTCGTCTCCTCCCTCCTCGACACTCAGTCCAGCCTCCAAACCCGCTAACTCGCCAACTCGCTATTTCCGCGCAGCGGAAGCCAACTCGCCGTCCTCGTCCCCCACCGCCTGCATCCTCTCTTACGCTCAAGCATCCATAGAATCATGGACGCCCCGCTCTTTTCTCCCCTCACCCTCCGTTCCATCACCTTCCCCAACCGCATCGCCGTCTCCCCCATGTGCCAGTACTCCTCCCAGAACGGCTTCGCCACCGACTGGCATCTCGTCCATCTCGGCGCCCGCGCCCAGGGTGGCGCCGCCCTGGTGATCTTCGAGGCCTCCGCCGTCCTCCCCGAAGGCCGCATCTCCCCCGCCGACCTTGGCATCTGGCAGGACGCGCACATTCCCGCCCTCGAGCGCATCGTCCAGTTCCTTCACTCCCAGGGTGCCCGTGCCGGCATCCAGCTTGCCCACGCCGGCCGCAAGGCCTCCATCTCCCCGCCTTCTGACGTCGAGCGCCTCGTTCCCCCCTCCGAGGGCGGATGGCAGCCCGTGGCCCCCAGCCCTATCGCCTTTTCCCCCACCTACGCCGCCCCCCGCGCCCTCGGCCTCGCGGAAATTCCCACCATCGTCGAAGCCTTCCGCCTCGCCGCACGCCGCGCCCTCGCCGCCGGCTTCGACCTCGTCGAAATCCACGCCGCCCACGGCTATCTTCTCCACCAGTTCCTCTCGCCCCTCGCCAACCAGCGCACTGACCAATACGGCGGCAGCTTCCTCAACCGCACCCGCCTCCTCCTCGAGGTCGTCGACGCCGTCCGCGCCGAATGGCCCGCCCAGCTCCCCCTCTTCGTCCGCATCTCCGCCACCGACTGGGCCGAGGACGGATGGACCGCCGACGAGTCCGTCCAGCTCGCCGTCCTCCTTCGCACCCATGGCGTCGACCTCGTCGATGTCTCCTCGGGCGGCATGGTTCCCGATGCCAAAATCCCCGCCGCCCCCGGTTTCCAGGTCCCCTTCGCCGCCCGCATCCGCCGCGAAGCTGCCATCCCCACCGCCGCCGTCGGCCTCATCACCACACCCGAACAAGCCAACCAGATCGTCGCCAGCGGCGACGCCGATCTCGTCCTCCTCGCCCGCGAGTTCCTCCGCGACCCCTACTGGCCCCTCCACGCCGCCATCGCCCTCGGCCAAGCTGTCAGTTGGCCACGCCAGTACCTCCGCGCCGCGCCCCGCCACTCCCCGTCCCGCGCCGAAGTCATTCGCCCCGAATCCGCCTGAAACACCAAAAGCCCGGACTGCTATCCCGCAGTCCGGGCTTCCAATCCGCAAAATCTCATCAAAAGCCGATCCAATCAAAGATTTTGCTTCACAAATGGTGCATTTTCAGGCCTATACTGCCAGTAGAGCAGCGCAGCCTCCCTGCTCCTGCAACGGATGAGCGTGCCACTTTCCTCAAAGCGCGCCGTGGCCCCTCCGGCCATCCCCGACCGCCTCTACTTCAAGATTGGCGACGTCGCCCGAATCTGCGAAGTCGAAACCTACGTCCTCCGCTTCTGGGAAACCCAATTCCCCCAGCTCAAACCCAACAAGAGCGGCACCGGCCAGCGCCTCTACCGCCGCCGCGATGTCGAGCTCGCCCTCCGCATCAAGCAGCTCGTCCACGACGAGGGCTACACCCTTGCCGGCGCCCGCCAGGCTCTCGAGCACCCCTCTGTCCGCCGTCAGCTCCCAGCCGCTGATCCGCTCCCTGCGGCCCCCGGCGGCGACCTCGCCACCACCATCGTCCACGCCCGTGGCGAGCTGCGCGAAATCGCCGCACTCCTCGCCAACCCCGAGCCTCAGCCCCCGCCTCCCCGGCGCCGCGCCCGCCTCACCACTCTCCCCTCCCTCTCCGGCTCCCTCTTCCCCTCTGACTGAACCGCTTGTCCGTGGAAGATTCCAGAGCGCGCAAGGGCTTTGCGGGCGGCGGAAGAACTCCAGATGGAGAGCAGAAACCCCCGATTCACATCCCCCAGGGGGTAAACAGGCTGTCGAAGAACTCGACACATGGTACGAAAGGCGTCGGAAAACGGCCTCAGTCGTGCCGCCAGACGCTGAAAACTCGACCGCGTCCTCGGCCGCAACGATGCCGCCCATGACCACCTTTGGGATTGTGTTCTCGCGGAAAGGGAGCGCCGCACCTTGCTTAACGGCGGAAAAATCCGGACAATCGCGCCCAGAGGCCGCGCCCAGGCGGGGGCGCTTCAAAGAACCACCCGGGCTTGAAATCGGCGCGCCGGGTGGTTGCATATGCTTCTTTCAAGCACAGCTCCATCTCTCTCCACCACAGTTTCATCTCTGACTTTTTGATGACACCATCCCTGTGAAAACGCGACAGGAATGACCTCAATTCGGCCTTACTTGAGTGCGGCTTTCCATGGGTCGTCACTTCCTCGTAAGCAAATTTTTTGCGCAGCTCCCAGTGCTGGCGGGCCTCCTCGTGACGACACTCGTAGCAAACCCGGCGCGAAGGACTACCGCCGAGCCGCCGGTCCCCGAGGTCGGGTCGCGGCAATGCGATCCGGGGGTCATACCAGCCCGCTACTTCGGGAATATAGATCGTACGCTCAGCCCGTTTGCCACACGTACTGCAGGTCTCCATTCCACGCATCTCCCTGTCCTTGGCGGGTAAATCGCCCAGTTGGCCCCAGACGCGCCGGCCTGCGGCGCCGGGGGCGCCGATGTGGTTGGGCCGTTATCCCAGACCCCGACTTGGAAACAGAATCGCCGCGATAATACCACCGTTGGCGTAAATTGCGAGAACGGCGAGGCCGTTTCAAGGGGCAAGCGGGTTTGGACCGCATCTGCGATGCCATCGCTGCGCTCGCAGCCTCACAAGCTCTGAGGACTCAGGCGGCACGCGGATTCGGATTCGATATTGGGAAAGAGGAAATGCGAGCCCGAACCATTGACTTTGCGGCTGCCGCAGGTGTGGCTCAGGGCTGCGGAATCTCCATCGCCCCGGTCAGGCTCGACACCTTCTCCACCCCATGGCCGCGGCACCAGCCCTCGAGCCCGTGCGCCAGCCGCTCCACGGCGCAGGGATCTGCGTAGCTGGCCGTGCCCACCTGGACGGCCGTAGCCCCGGCAAGCAGGAACTCGACCGAATCCTCGGCTGTGACGATGCCGCCCATGCCGATGACGGGAATCGACACGGCCTTCGCCGTCTCCCAGACCATGCGCAGGGCAATCGGCTTGATGGCCGGCCCGGAGAGGCCGCCGGTGATGTTCGAAAGCCGTGGCCGCCTGGTCTCGGCGTCGATCGAGAGTGCCAGAAAGGTATTCACCAGGCTCACCGCGTCCGCCCCGGAGTTGGCCGCAATCCGTGCCATGTGGGCGATGGAGGTAACGTTGGGCGAGAGCTTGACGATCAGCGGCCGGCGGCTCGCCTCCCGCGCCCGGCTCACCAGGTACTCGAGCGAGCCGGGGTCCGAGCCGAAGGCCATTCCGCCGGCGTGCACATTCGGGCAGGAGACGTTCAGTTCGTAGGCGGCAATGCCCTCGGCCTGGTTCAGCCGCTCGATCACGGCCACGTACTCGCCCACCGTGTAGCCGAAGACGTTCACGATGACCTGGCACTTCGGATACCGGCGGAGCGGCGGCAGCTTGCGCGCGACGAACTCTTCCACGCCCACGTTCTGCAGCCCGATGGCGTTCAACATGCCGGCCGCCGTCTGCAGAATGCGCGGGGCCGGGTGGCCGGCCATCGGCTCCAGAGAGATCCCCTTCGTCACGAAGCCGCCGATCCGCTCCAGCGAGACGATCTCCTCGAACTCGATGCCGTAGCCAAAGGTTCCGCTGGCCGCGATCACCGGGTTAGTCAGCTCTAGGCCGGCGAGCCGGACTCTCATGTCGGGTTTCATCGTTTTCCTTGTCCCTCGACTTGTTGGGGACTGCCCTACGCAGTGGTTAGGCCCACTGTTCATTGTGCCAGAGTCGAGGAGCGATGCTGTTCCGATCTGATCTCCGGAGGTCCAGGCTTCAGCCCGGGCATTGAGACCAGGTCTCTGGCCGCTTGAAGTTGCACCAATGCTGGGCGCCCAAGATCCCGGTTCTCGGACTTTGGGAAAACACGGATTCAACGGACGAAATCAACCCGTCAGAGACCTGGCACGAGAATAATGCGACGAAACTGCAGGATCTCAATCGAAGTGGGCTTTGTGTCAGAACACGACTTGAGAGGCTGCGGAAAAACCCTGACGGCGGTCACGAATTTCTTCGCTGGTCTGATTGATCGATGAAGCATGCGCGGCGAAGACCAGAAGCGGACGGCGATCTTCGGTTACTTAACCCTTGCTCAGCGGATTCCGGCCGATCATCCGGCGCGGCAGATTCGCGTGTTGGTGGACCGCGCGGTTGCGCCCAGGCAAGAACGCGCTCCGGAACTGGAGATCGCGCTGGGCGCCGACCCGTTGTATCGGGAAGAGATGTTCGTCGGGGCGCTGCGCGAGCGCGAAATTGCGCCGCACGTCGGCGAGTGCACCAAGGACGAGCAGAACCTGACCAAGAACAGCCTGACCGAAGAGGAACGGGCCGGCCAACTCCCCGCCATCGACCGGAAGAAACGCAAGTTGATCGAGAAGGTCTTCGGCCGGGCCACACTGGATACCCTGCTGCGCCAGGCCAAGGTGCGCGGCCTCGATCGGGTGGATTGGCTCTACCGGCTGGCCATGGCAGCCTATAACTTGATGCGCATGCGGAGGCTGATTCCGATTCAACCGGCGGCCTGACGGGGCCACAGTGCCTCTTGAGGCCGCCCAAACGGCCTCAAGACACAAAACAACAACCGCCAACCGGCCGCCCAGCCGACAACATGGCGCAAGAACAGCCCCCGGAGAGCGACAACAAGAAAATCAAGGGGGGTTTCCGCAGCCTCTTCAGTCGTGCCGATGAGGCCAATAGAACCTTCCGGGCTTCAGCCCCTGCGGGGTCTTTCGGGGGTCTTCGCTCGGGAGGGGCGTCTTTCATCAGCCCGTTCAAGGACCAGGCTTTAGCTGCTTAGGCCGAGGACCTGAGAGGAGCCGAACATGGGACCGTCGCCCTTCCGAGTCAGTCCGACCCGAAGTTCGAGCTTTTCGGCCTTGACTTGTCGAGAGCATCGAGGTCGGGAAGCGCACGGAACCACTCGTAGAAGACCTCGTCGAGCCTGTAATAGCTCTCCTCGAACTCAATCGTCCGGAATCGGTCGTCGTTTGGTTCCAGCTTCAAATACCACATGCCGGGCATCTCCCCGCCACCGCAATCCAGATACCTTCGGAGTCCGCCTATCTGCTCAAGGGCAGCGTGTTCCGATCGAAATGGCTTCGCAGTTCGGCGGCTGTCGACGAGAGGATCAGCACATTCCGGAAAGTGCGTGCCAGGAACAAGCCGCCGCCCAGCAAAAGCCCAGCCGATCCATACAACTCGACCGGCGTTGCCTCTCGTGTGCCGAGGATCGAGCCGCCCCAGATCATGAAGAAGAAGAACGCACTCAACGAACTGAAGACCACGCAAAATGCCCGGCGCGACCACCTCATGCGATACAAGCGATTAACTCCGTCCGAGCATTCGTGCATAGGTCAATTCCGCTCTGTGCCTGGTTGCTAAGCTGGACAGGAGCTGAGTGAGTGCTCGATTCAACGGAATCGTCGCCGTCGCGCCCGTGATGCGCTTTCCGAATCGCAGAAGGGCGGTCGGTCCTGCCGTCCTACCGCCCTTGACCCCCATCGAACGCCACCCGCCCCTCGCTGACCGTCCACCGGATCTTGCCCCGCATCGCCCACCCGTCGAACGGCGTATTCCGCGACTTCGACCTGGTCTCCCGCGCCCGGTAGGTCCATTCCGCCTTCGGGTCGAAGATCACCGCATCGGCAAAGCTTCCCACCGCCAGCGTCCCGCGTCCCTTCATCCCCAGCAGCGCCGCCGGCTGCGCGCTCATCAGGCTCAGAACCCGCCCCAGAGGCAGCTTCCACTCTTGGTGCAGCCAGCGCAGGCACAGTCCGAACGCCGTCTCCAGCCCCGTGATCCCGTTCGGCGCGTTCTCGAACTCCACTTCCTTCTCGTGCACCGCGTGCGGCGCGTGGTCGGTGGCAATCGCATCCACCACCCCGTCCAGAATCGCCTCGATCATCGCATCGCGGTCCGCCGCCGAACGCAGCGGCGGGCACATCTTCGCATCCGTGTCGTACATCCCCACGTGCTCGTCCGTCAGCAGGAAGTGATGCGGCGCCACCTCGCAGGTCACGCGCAGTCCGTTCCTCCGCGCCTGCCGCACCGCCGCCACGGCCGCCGCCGTTGACGTGTGCGCCACATGGTAGTGCGCCCGCGCGTCGCGCAGCTCCTGCACCAGCCGGATGTCCCGCTCCACAATCGCTGATTCCGACTCCGCGCTCATCCCGCGCAGCCCCAGCCGGAACGACGTCGGCCCTAGGTTCATGGCCGCGCCCTGCGTCTGCCGCGTATCTTCGGCGTGCTGGATCACGCTGAGCCCCACCCGCGCCGCCGCCGCCAGCACCTCGCGCATCACGCCGTCTTTCAATATCGGCAGTCCGTCGTCGCTCACGGCCACCGCTCCGGCCGACTTCAGCGCCGCATAATCGTTGATCGCCTCGCCCTTCGATCCCCGCGTCGCCGCCGCAATCGGAAAGACCCGCACCTGCGCACCCCGCTCCGGAGCAAGCATCCAGCGCGTGATCTCCGCCGAGTCGTTCACCGGCCTGGTATTCGGCATCGCCGCCACGGCGGTGAATCCGCCCGCAGCCGCAGCCGCCGTGCCAGACGCGATCGTCTCCTTGTACCCCTGCCCCGGCTCCCGCAGATGCACGTGAATGTCCACCAGACCAGGCGCCACGGTGAGGCCGGTCGCGTCCAGCGCCTCGGCGCCGTTCGCCTGCTTCAGCTTGCCGGGCGAGGCAATCTCCACCACCCGCCCGTCCTTGAACAGAAGATCCTTGGCCGCATCCACGCCCGCGGCAGGGTCCACAAGGTGTCCGCCCCGAATCGCCAGTGCCGTCATGCGCGGCCTCCCTTCTCGGCCGCCGCTGTCAACGCCCGCTCCACCACCGCCATCCGGATCGCCACGCCGTTGCGCACCTGCTGGAGAATCGCCGATTGCGGCCCGTCCGCCGCGCCAGCCGTGAGCTCCAGCCCACGAATGATCGGCCCTGGGTGCAGCACCACCGCCGTCGGCGCGTACTCGGCCAGCCGCGGCCCGCTCAGTTGGTATCCGGCCTTGTAGTCCTCAAGCTCGATTTGCTGCCCGGCCAGCCGTTCCGCCTGGATGCGCAGCATCATCACCACCTGCGACTGCCGGAGCGCCGCGTCGAAGTCCCGCTCGATCTCGATCCCCGGCCCCGCCTGCGCCGCCAGCTCCGGCAGCAGCTCCTTCGGACCGCAAAGCACCACCCGCGCCCCCAGCCGAGGCAGCAGCAGCATATTCGACCGCGCCACCCGGCTGTGCAGAATGTCGCCCACGATCGTCACCGTCACGCCGGACAACGTTTCGGCAGTCACCGTCTCCACGCCCGGCCTCAGGCGCTGCAGCATCGTCCGCAGGTCCAGCAGCGCCTGCGTCGGATGCTCGTGCATCCCGTCGCCCGCGTTCAGCACCGGAAGCCGCGTCTCCTTCTCCAGCAGCCACGGCGCCCCGCTCGCGTTGTGCCGCAGGATGATCGCCTCCGCCCCCAGCGCCCTCAGCGTCAGCCCCGTATCCTTCAGCGTCTCGCCCTTTTCGATGCTCGACGAAAGACTCGAGACCAGCGTCGTGTCCGCGCCCAGAGCCTTGGCCGCCAGTTCAAAGCTCGTCCGCGTACGCGTCGAGCTCTCGTAGAACAGCAGCGCCACCTTCCGCTTGGCCAATCTGCGATCGCGCTCCAGCGGGTTCTCGTTCTCCAGCACCGTCGAGCGCGCCAATATCTGGCTCACTCCCTCCAGCGTCAGGTCCAGAACCGAAAGCAGCGACCCGGGATGGTAAGGGAAAGGAGAGGGGGCGACAGGCGGATGGTGAAGTTGGCGTCGTGCTGTGTTTGGGCTCATCTCGATCCACACCGGCGCGGCACGCACCGGTCCACTTCTACGGTTCTCCCGGGCCTTGGGGGCGCCAGGGCTTAAGCGGCGCCGGGGTGCGCCGCCGCGTTGGCGGTCTCTTCAGTCGACCCGTTCGACCAGCAGCACCTGCTCGTCGTTGTCGACCTCCTGGAACTTGACTTCGATAATCTCACGGCTGCTTGTCGGCACGTGGCGGCCCACGTACGTCGCCTGGATCGGCAGCTCCCGGTGTCCGCGGTCGATCAGCACCGCCAGTTGCACCCGCCGCGGCCGTCCGTGGTCGAACAGCGCGTCCAGCGCCGCCCGGATCGTCCGCCCCGTGTACAGCACGTCGTCGCACAGCACCACATCCCGGCCTTCCACGTCGAAGCCGATCGCCCCCGGCGTCACCACCGGCCGCACATCGGCCGTCGTCAGGTCGTCGCGATAAAACTGGATGTCCAGAACACCCGTGTCCACCGGGTGCTTCTCGATCCCGCTGATCATTCGGCCCAGCCGCTCCGCAAGCGGCACTCCCCGCCGCTTGATTCCTACCAGTGCCAGATCCTCGCTGCCGTTGCTCTTTTCCACAATCTCGTGCGCCAGGCGCACCAGCGTGCGCTCAATCTCCGAACCGGACATCAGCCGGCCCTTGGTGCGCAGGGTTGGTTTGGCGTGGGTTTCGCTCATTGATCCTCTCAGCCGGCCTGCCTCTCGCGCAAAAAAACGAGGGAAGGTTACGAGGGGATAATACGAGTCCTTCGCGTCTCCGGGCAAGTAAAGGAGGTCCCCGGTTGACCCTTCACGCCCGGCTCGCCGCCCACGGCGTCAGAAGACGGCTTAGCCACCCCGGCCACCAGCGCCGGGGCCGCGTGGCTTCAGCGCTCTTCTCGGCCGATGCCGCCGCCTTCAACTGCGCCATCGTCTCCTTCACCAGCGCCCGCAGCGACTCCGCCTCGAAGGTGCAACTCCGCAGATAGGCTGAAACCGTCATCCCCGCCTCCGCCGCTCGCTGCCGCAGTTGCCTGCTCTCGGCCTGACTCATCCGGATCGTGATGCTCGCGCACTTCAGCTTGCGGTCCATCGCCAGCCCCGGAACCGTGGCCTGTGCGCCTGTGCCTGCGTGGAGCTCCCGCGCTTCGCCCGCCCGCGCGTTGCCAATGTTTCTCTCCTGCGCCGCGGACTCCTCGACCATCGGCTGCGTCAGCGACTGATCCGTCCCGCACGCCGGCCGGTACCGCGCATGAGTCCGCAGGGCCCGCTCGTAGCTCAACGTGGCAACATCGTCTTCCAGCCCGTCGTCCAGCCAGGCCGAGGCGGGCTTCCTGGGCGGCGCCGCCAGCGCCGCCAGCAGACCGGCAAAGCTGCTGGAGTCAGGAGAGGTCGGGTTGGCGGCTGGCTGCGGCATCACTCGCAGCATAGCGTCAAGACCGGGCTCGAAGATGAGAAATCGCCAACCCTCCCAGCCGTCCGTTTCACCCCGGGAAGAGCCGCCAGCTCCTTCCCAAAACGGAATCTCCCCGATCCCTCACCGGCTACCGCCCAGGTTCACTCGCCGCACCCTTCCCGTCCACCGCACCCGTCTCCGTCCACAGAAACGCCAGCTCGTCGGCATGATCCTGGATCTGCTGCTCCACCCCCACCCCCGACGAGTGTCCTCCCGCCGTGCTCGAATGCAGCAACACTGGCCGCCCGCTCCCTGACGCCCCCTGCACCAGCGCCGTCATCTTCCGCGCGTGCAGCGGGTCCACTCGCGTGTCGCTCTCGCCCGTAAAGAACAGCACCGCCGGGTACGCGGTTCCCGCCTTCACGTTGTGGTAGGGCGAGTACTTGGTCAGGTAGCTGAACTGGCTCTCCTTCTCCGCGGACCCGTACTCCGTCGTCCAGTGCGGCCCCTGCAGAAACTTGTGAAACCGCAGCATATCCAGCAGCGGATACCCGCACAGCACCGCCGAGAACAGCTCCGGCCTTTGCGTGAGCGAGGCGCCCATCAGCAGCCCGCCATTCGACGACCCCGCAATCGCAAAGTGCTCTGGCGCGGTGTACTTGTTCGCGATCAGGAACTCGGCCGCCGCAAACCAGTCCTCGAAGACATTCTGTTTCTTCTCGAACATCCCCTGTTCGTGCCAGTGCTCGCCGTACTCGCCGCCCCCGCGCAGGTTCGGCGCCGCCAGCCAGCCGCCCTGCTCCAGCCACCACGCCCACGCCGGGTTCCACTCCGGCGTCATGCTCAACGCAAATCCCCCGTAGCCGGTCATCAGCAGCCGTTCCGTCCCGTCCCGCTTCAGCCCTTTCTTCCCGGCGATGAACATCGGAACCGTCGTCCCGTCCTTCGACTTGTAGAAGACCTGCCGCAGCTCGTAGCGCCCCGTCTCGAACGGTATCTTCGCCTGTGCAAAGACCTCCCGCTTGCCCGTCGCCGTATCCAGCCGGTAGATTGCCGGCGGCTGAATCTGCGACTCGAAGCCGAAGAACCCGTACCGGTCCGTGGTCCGCCCTTGCGGGGCGCTTGCCGTACCAATCCCCTCGTACTCCACCTTCGCCGTTGCCTTGCCCGCCAGCGTGTACACCGTCGTCTCCGGCTTCACGTCCTTCAGCCGCTTCACGTACAGCTTTCCACCCACGATCGACCAGTCGTCGATCGCCTCCGCCGCCTCGGCAACCACCGGGGTCCAGTTCTCCGGCATGATCCCCGGATCGGCCTTCAGAATCCTCCCCTTCGGCGCCTGGTAGTCGGTCTTCACATACCACTCGCCCTTCAGCTCGATCGCCGAAAACCTCGCATCCAGTCCCCACACCAGGATTTCGAACGGCGACCCCGCCTTTGTCAGGTCGCGAAAAACAATGTCCACCCGCCGCGCCGGCACCCCATGATCGACCTCCACCGCCAGGTACCGCCCGTCGTCCGTCACCCACGCGCCCAGCAGGTCGTTCCCGCCCAGCTCCTCGCCGTGAAACTCACGCCCGAAGATCAGCGTGTCCCGCGAGTTCCGCGTCCCCAGCACGTGCTCGTACAGCAGCGCCCCCTTCTCCGTCGTCCGCACGTAATAGATCCCCTTGCCGTCCGGCGTGAAAGCCACTGACCAGTAAAGCCCCGCCGGCAGCTCGTCCTCCAGCGTCCGTCCCGACCGCGTCTCCGCCACTCGCACCGTCGTCTCGTCCGCGCCGCCCTGCCGCACCTGGTAGGCCACCAGCGACCCGTCCCGCGCCACATCGGCCAACTCCACCGACGTGTTCGGATTCCGGCTCAGCGCCGCCGGGTCCACCAGCCGCTCGTCCTTCCCAGTCCATCCCTGCCGCACGTAGATTGAGGCCTGCTCCTCGCCCGCCAGCCGCT
>JBAVMZ010000501.1:0-8601 GCA_049690595.1 Occallatibacter sp.
GGTCTCGTCGGTCCCAACGGCAGCGGCAAAACCACGCTGCTGCGCCTGCTGCGCGGCGAGATCGAACCCGCGGCCGGCTCCATCCGCCGCGCCGAGGCCCTGCGCATCGTCTACTTCAGCCAGATGCGCGAGCTGGACGAGAGCGTTACACTGCGCCGCGCGCTGGCTCCGGAAGGCGACGGCGTGGTCTACCAGGACCGGACGGTTCATGTGGCCAGTTGGGCGGCGCGCTTCCTCTTCACGGGCGAGCAGCTCAACCAGCCGGTGCGCAACCTCTCCGGCGGCGAGCGGGCGCGGGTCCTCATCGCCCGGCTCATGCTGGAGCCGGCCGACGTGCTGCTGCTCGACGAGCCCACCAACGACCTGGACATTCCCACGCTCGAGATCCTGGAAGACAACCTGCTCGAGTTCCCCGGCGCTCTGGTTCTGGTGACGCACGACCGCTACCTGCTGAATCGCGTCACAACCACCGTTCTCGGCCTGGACGGACGCGGCCGCGCCGGCCGCTTCGCCGATTACGCCCAGTGGGAAGAGTGGATGGAGGAGCGGCCAACGGAACCTCAGACCGAGTCCCCGCACAAGGCCGAGGCCGCTGGCGCTAACTCCGCTAACCCCGCTGTCTCCGCTCCGGCGCGCAAGAAGCTCTCCTACCTCGAAGCTCGCGAGTTCGCGAGCATCGAGGAGCGCGTGGAGGCCTCCGACGCGCGGCTCACCGCAGCCCGCGCCCGCGTGGAGGACCCTGCCATCGCCACCGATGCCGCGGGGCTCCAGCAGGCGCTGGCGGAGCTGGATGAGGCGGCACGGGAGAACGAGCGACTTTACGCACGCTGGGCTGAGCTGGCCGACAAGACCGGCTGACACGCGCCCGGCTCTTCGCGAGCGATATCGTTATCACCTATAATTCGCTCCGCGTAGCATTGGAGCAAAAACAATGCGTCTGAATCCGTTCCTCTTCGTCCCAATCCTCATGCTTGGCCTCAGCTTGCCAGCCCGCGCCGCCGCCGCGCCGCCAGTGAACCCACACGCCAGCCCCGAAGCCCGCGCCCTGCTGGCTTACCTCGATTCCATCTCCGGCAAGGGCATCCTTACCGGCCAGCATAACTACCCCAACGACGGTTCCCGCTGGACCGACCTGGCCTACGACCTCACCGCCAAATATCCCGGCCTCTTCGGCCAGGATTTCGGCTTTTCCGCCGGTGACGACAAGGACTCCGTGCTTTCGCGTCCGGCCATGATCGAGGAGGCCGAGCGGCAATACAAGAATGGAGCAGTCATCGCCCTCACCTGGCACGAGGTGCGCCCAACGGACGACGAACCGGTCACCTTCCACGAGAGCGTCCAGGGCCACCTGACCGACTACGAGTGGCGCCAACTGCTCACCCCCGGCACGCCTCTCTACAACCGCTGGTGCGCCCAGGTGGACGTGGTCGCCGGCTATCTTCGCCAGTTGCGCGACGCCCACATTCCCGTGCTCTTCCGCCCCTACCACGAGATGAACGGCGGCTGGTTCTGGTGGGGTGGCCGCCCTGGCAAGGACGGTTCCGCCGCCCTCTACCGCCAGATCTACGACCGCTTCGTCAACGTGCACCACCTCGACAACCTGGTCTGGGTGTGGAACGTGAACGCGCCTAACCCGGACTGGCCGCCGATCGCCGACTACTACCCCGACGCGCAGTTCGCCGACGTGGTCACCATCGACATCTACGGCGAATTCAAGCAGGAGTACTACGACAGCATGGTCGCCCTGGCCGCAGGCAAACCTATCGCTCTGGCCGAAGTTGGTTATCTGCCCAGCGTTGAGGTTCTGAACCAGCAACCGCGGTGGACTTACTTCATGGAGTGGAGCGAATGGATTCACTCCGCCAACACGGTGGACCAGGCGAATGCGGTCTTCCACGCTCCGCAGGCGATCAATCGGGATGACGCACGGCTGGCTGGCCCGATGGCGGCGATTCGGAAGGCTACGATCGCCGTGAACAAGGAAATCGGCTTGCCCGATGCGGAGCCGGTGAGCACAGGCGCGACGGCCGAGGCCTATGGTCTGCTGGCGCGTCTGCTGGCCGCGCCAGGCCAGGGGGTGCTGAGCGGGCAGGAGGACGACCCAGTTGCGCCGAGAGCGGCGTCCCTGACTGTGAAGCAAGTGACCGGGAAGCGGCCGGCCCTCTGGGCGAGCGAACTGGGCGTTGGTGGGCCGGATGGAGCGAGTGTCTTTGCGGCACGGGAGGCGATCATCAAGGCGGCACTCGATGCTCATGCAAACCATGCCGTGGTCAGCCTGATATGGCATGCGGCTCGGCCCACGGACGGCGCGCCAGCCAGCGCACACGGCCAACTGACGGACTACGAGTGGAGCGAGTTGCTCACTCCCGGCACCAACTTGAACCTGCGCTGGAGCGGACAAGAAGACGATGTGGCGGCGACGCTGCGCGCGTTGGAAAAGGCAGGAGTCGCGGTGCTCTTTAATCCTCTGCCCGAGTCGAATGGCAAGGATTTCTGGTGGGCTGGGCGCAAGGGTTTTCATGGATCGGCGGAGCTGTATCGGCAACTCTTCGATCGACTGGTTCAACACGACGGACTGCACAACCTGGTATGGGTGTGGGAGGCTGCCGCGCCTGATTATCGACCGGGCGGCGCGGGGATGGTGACGGACTTCTTCCCCGGATTGCTCTATACGGATGCGCTGGAGCTGAGTGCGAGCAGCGGGAGTCTGCGCTTCGGTGCTGAGAGGATATTGAGCGGCATCGCAACCGGCAAGGTGACGGGCGTGGATCTGGCGGGCGAACTGCCGGCTCCGGATGCGCTCGCAGGACATGCATCGTGGGCGTGGTTTGTGGCTGCGCCGCAATCGCCATCGCCCGCGCGCGACGAAGCCCTGCGCATGCTCTACGCTGACCCGCGCATCGTCTCGCTCACGCCGGCGCAGTGAGGCGAACGCAACCGCACCCTCCACAACCCGCTCTGCATGGTAGAAAGGTAAGTTGCACGCGATAAGCTGAAACTGCCATGCAGAATGCGGTGAAGGTCCTCATTGTCGAAGACGAACCCCACGCCCTGATGGGGCTGGCAGAGCTGATCTCCGGCTGGGGCTACCTGACCGAAACCGCGCGCGACGGCCTCGAAGGCCTGGAGAAGGCTCAGGAATTCGATCCGGCCATCGTTGTCACCGACCTCAAGATGCCGCGCATGGACGGCATCGGCCTGCTCACGCGGCTGGCCGAGGAGGGTTCCGGTCTCAGCTCGAATGTGGCCGTGGTTCTGCTGACGGCGCAGGGCTCCATCCAGGTTGCGGTCGAGGCCATGAAGCTGGGCGCCTACGACTTTCTGCAGAAGCCGGTCGACGCCGCCCGTCTGCGCAACATTCTGGCCAACGCCACCCGCCAGCGCGCCACCGAAATCGAGCTGGAGGTGGCCCGCCGCCGCCTGCGCGAGACCGGCGTGCTGGGCACGATGGTGGGCCGCTCGCAGAAGATGCAGGAGATCTTCGCCCTGGTCGAGCGCATCGCTCCCTCCAACGTCTCCGTGCTCATCACCGGCGAGAGCGGCACCGGCAAGGAGCTGGTGGCGCGCACGCTGCACGAGCTGAGCCCGCGCAAGTCCAGGCCCTTCGTCGCGGTCAACTGCGCGGCCATTCCGGAGACTCTGATCGAGAGCGAGATCTTCGGCCACGAAAAAGGCGCCTTCACCGGCGCCGCCGAGCGCCGCGCCGGCTGCTTCGAGCTGGCCAACGGCGGCACGCTGCTGCTCGACGAGCTGGCCGAGATGCCCTCCGGCACGCAGGCCAAACTGCTCCGCGTCCTGGAAGAGCGTAAACTCCGCCGGCTGGGCGCACGCAGCGAGCAGGAGATCGACGTGCGCGTGCTGGCAGCCACCAACCGCGACCCGGCCGAGGCCGTCGCCTCCGGGCACTTGCGCTCCGACCTTTACTACCGCCTGAACGTCTTCAACATCGCCATCCCGCCGCTGCGCGAGCATATGGACGACGTGCCGCCCATGGCCGAGGCAATGCTGGACGAGATGAACCGCCGCCACAACCGCCGCGTCTCCGGCGTGGCCACTTCCATGCTCGACCGGCTGATGGCGCACGACTGGCCGGGCAACGGCCGCGAGCTGCGCAACACCATCGAGCGCGCGGTGATTCTCTGCCCCGACGGCGCCCCGCTCGACGCCGGCCACCTGCCCGCCAACTTCGGCCGCGCGCTCGGCCTGTCAGGTCCGGCCGCCGACTCGAGCTTCGTCGCGGTCCGCGTCGGCTCCACGGTGGACGAGGCCGAGCGTCTGCTCATCCTGCGCACCCTGGAAGCCACCGGCCAGAATAAGACCCGCGCGGCGGAAATTCTCGGCATCAGCCTCAAAACCCTGCACAATAAGCTCAAGGAGTACGCGCCCCTTCGCGAGGAACCCGGCAACTGAAATATGCGCCTGAAGACCAAACTCGTTCTGGCCATCACGGCGCTCGTCTTCCTCATCGCCGGCGTGCTTTCGCTCGTCTACGTCAGCCAGTTGCTGCACTCGGCCGTGCAGCAGTCCTTCGATACCGACCGCATGGTGGCCAACCAGATCCGCTTCGCTCTCCAGAACGCTCTGGAGACCGGGCTGAAGGATCGCAAGGTCGACCCCTACAATCCCGCCGAACTGCGCGCCCTGGCCGCCGCGGCGGTGCGCGACAACGCCGCGCTCCAGGCGGTCATCGAATCCGTCAACCGTTACTCGCTCACCGTGTACGACATCAACATCGGCGACCGCGAGTCTCTGACGCTGCTCAGCACCAACCCCGAGAACGAAGACAAGCCGCTTCCCATCCGGCCCAACTACAGCCAGCTCGTCGACGCCAATCCTGTCGAGCTGATTGCCGTGGTCCTCGGCCCGCCGCGCGTCTTCGATGTCGTGGTACCGCTCGAACGCAACCACGAGCCCTTCGCCACAGTGCACGTCGGCGTGCGCACCACGCTGTTGCGCGCGGTTTACGCGCCGTGGCTGGCCGAGGCGTTGACGCTGATGGGCTTCGCCCTGGCCACCGCGCTGCTGGTCGCCTTTCTGCTCGGCAATCTCGCACTCCGGCCACTGGAGGAGATCAGCCTCCAGCTCGACTACTGGACCCCGCCCGGCGAAGAGGCCGACGAAGAGCAGCCGGCTCCCAGGCAGGACACCCCGGCGCAGGTCTCGAACAAGATCGAGGCCATCGGCCAGCGCATGAGGAATGTCGAGGAGGTCTTCAGCGCGCTCAAGGAGAACCTCGACCAGATCCTGGCCAACCTGCAGGACGGCATTGTGCTCTTCACCGGCGACGGCCACGCCGTGCTGGTCTCGGAAGCCGCGCGCCGCTTTCTCTCGATCGAGCGCGACGCCATCCTCGGCCTCCACTACCGCGAGATCTTCGATCGCTCCACCCTCCTCGGCCGGACCCTTCGCGACGCCTTCGAGGCGGGCATCAACCTGGTGCAGGAGGAGATTCCGACCGAGACCGGCCGCCGCATTCAGGCCTCGCTGGACTTCATCCACGACGACCGCGCGAATCCCGGCTCGGGCCAGGGCCTGGGCGCTCTGGTGACGCTTCACGATCTCGAATCCGTGGTGGAGATCGGAACCGAACTCGAGCTCTCGCGCCGCATGGCCGCGATCGGCCGCCTGACCTCCGGCGTCGGCCACGAGGTCAAGAACCCAATCAACGCCATCGTCGTCCACCTGGAACTGCTGCGCAACAAGCTGGGCGACGCCGCGGAGCCCGCCTCGCGCCACCTGGAGATCATCAGCGCCGAGATTCACCGCCTGGACCGCGTGGTGCAGACCCTGGTCGACTTCTCCCGCCCGGTCGAATTGCAGTTGCACGAGCAGGACCTGCGGCCCATCGTCGCCGACGTGCTGGCGCTGGCAGCCGACGAACTGGCAACGCACAACGTGGCGCTGGTCAGCAACATGCCGGAGAAACCGCTGATTGCAAACGTCGATGCCGATCTGGTGAAGCAGGCGGTGCTTAACGTGGTGCTGAACGGCGCCCAGGCGATGCAGGCCGGCGGCAGGCTCTCGGTCTTCCTCGAAGAAGACCGGCGCCCCTCGGGCGACCGCGCCCGCCCGCAGCAGGCCGCCTATGCTCTGCTCCGCATTGCCGACCAGGGCCCCGGCATTCCCGAGGAGATTCGCGAGAAGATCTTCGATCTCTACTTCACGACCAAGGCCGGAGGCTCCGGCATCGGCCTGGCCATGACCTACCGCATTCTCCAGTTGCATCACGGCAGCGTGGAAGTACAATCGAAACCAGACCGTGGTGCGGAGTTCCTTCTGCGAATTCCACTCATCGCCGCGGAATGGGGACGCCGGCAGCCCCAGCCGGCGGGATACGCAAGCGAGAAAGGGATTGCGGGATGAAGTTGCCTGCCAGCATTGCCGCGTGCCTGCTCGCCATCGCGCTGGCGGGCTGCACGCACAATACCGACCAGGGCCAGGTGCAGAAACTCGCGCCGCCCATTGAAGACGCACCCCCGCCCAAGCCCATTCCTTCGCCCACCGAGCTGCCCCCGTCTGTCATCACCGTTCCTTCGGCTCCAGTTCCGGCCGCCGATACCAGCACGCAGCCGCAGGAGCAGCCCAAGCCGCCGGTTCACCACCGGAAGCCGCCCGCCGGCTCCACCCAGCAGGCGTCGGCAGGCAGTCCGGGCGTGAGCGCAATCGGCCAGCTTTCCTCGGGCGAGGGCTCCGACCTCCGCCGCCAGACCGAGGACTCCCTGAGCGCCACGGAGCGCACCCTGAACAACCTCGGCCGCACGCTGAACGACTCGGAGACGAAGACCGCCGGTCAGATTCGCGAGTACCTCAAGCAAGCGCACGCCGCGCTGAACTCCGGCGACGTCGACGGCGCCCACACCCTCGCCGTCAAGGCCAAGGTGCTGCTGGGGGAATTGACGAAGTAAGGCAGGGGTCAGGGTCCGGCTACACGGTTTGCACCGTGTTCACCGCGCACTGTTCACTGTCCGCTGTTCACTGTTCGCTGTATCCCCGCGCCTACTGCTCTCCCCAGCTCAGCTTGTTGCGCAGAGCCTCGAAGAAGCCGCCTTCGCCGATGCGCACCAGACTGACTGTGTAGCTCGACCGCCGGCAGCGCACCTCGTCGCCCACCTCCAGCTCCACGGCCTTCTGTCCGTCCACGGTGAGCAGCGCCTGGTTCGGCGCCCCGTCCACGCGCACCGTCAGGGAGGCGTCGCCGCGCACCACGATCGGCCGCAGGGTGAGCAGGTGCGGACAGACCGGCGTCACCACCAGCGCGTCCACGTCCGGGGTCAGGATGGGTCCCTGCGCGGCCAACGTGTAGGCGGTCGAGCCGGTCGGCGTGGAGACGATAACACCGTCGGCGCGGAAGCCAGCCACGCGGCGGCCGTCCAACTCGACAGCAAAGTCGCCCATGCGCGCGATGTCGCCCTTCGAAACGACCACCTCGTTCAGCGCCTCGAAGCGGGCAATGCAGGCCGCCTCGCGCCAGACCTCGGCCTCGAGCATGGCACGGGCGTCGAGACCGTGGCAGCCTGTATGCCAGCATTCGAGCGTCGTGTAGAGGTCGGCCAGGCGGACCTCGGTGAGGAAGCCGAGGCGGCCGAGGTTTACGCCGAGGATGGGCGTGCCGCTGGCGGCAAAGAGGCGCGCCACCGAGAGCAGCGTCCCGTCGCCGCCCAGCACAATCACCAAGGCAGGCCGGAGCGTGGGCATCTCTGCCCGCTCCACCACCGAGGCCCCTGAGCAGCACTCGCCGCCCTCGCTGTCCACCAGCGGCTCGTAACCGTGCGCCGTGAGCCACTCGAAGAGCTCGGGCAAAATCTGGACGAGCTCCTCCTTGTGCGGCTTGGAAACAATCGCGACTCGCATCCTTGCGTCCCAGTGTACCCGACGGACCGTGACTCTAGGCCCTCCGCGAATACAGCAGGAACTCGCGATTCCCTTCCGCGCCCTCGATCGGCGAAGGAATCGTCTCGACCACCTGCCAGCCAAGTGAGCGTACGCACCCGGTAACGCGGTCGATGGCAAGCTGATGCGCCTCCGGGTCGCGGACAATCCCGCCCTTGCCCACGTGCTCGCGCCCGGCCTCGAACTGGGGTTTCACCAGAATCACCGCCTCGGTCAGCGCCGGCGCGGCTGCGAAGACCGGCCCGAGCAGCAGCGTCGCCGAGATGAACGAGACGTCCATCGTCAGCAGCGTCGCTTCGCTCCCGAGCGATCCCGGCTCCAGCAGCCTTGCGTTGGTCCGCTCTTTGAGCCGTACGCGCGGGTCGTTGCGCAGCTTCATGGCGATCTGGCCAAAACCCGTGTCGACTGCGGTCACCTTCGAGGCGCCGTGTTGCAGCAGGCAGTCCGTAAACCCACCAGTGGACGCGCCCACGTCGAGGCAGACGCGCCCGGCGACCGCGATGGGCCAGTGCGCCAGCGCCCCGGCCAGCTTCAGCCCGCCGCGGCTCACGTAGGGCTGGTCCTCGCCCAGCAGGCGCAGCACGGCATCGGCCGCAACCGCGGCGCCGGCCTTCTCCACCTTCTGCTCGTCGACCAGCACGCGGCCGGCCAGGACCATCGCGCGCGCCCGCTCGCGGCTGGCCACCAGCCCGCGCTCCACCAGCAACAGAT
>JBAVMZ010000502.1:0-3964 GCA_049690595.1 Occallatibacter sp.
GGCCTCCTGGCCGGCTGTAGCGCGGGCGTCCCCGCCCGCGCTCGCTCCGACGAGCCACCGGATTTGTTTCCTTGTAGGGCATGACTTCAGTCGTGCCGATAAAGCCAATCACATCAACAGGGCTTCAGCCCCTGCGAGATGGTCTTCGCGCGATTTTCGCCATCCCCTCGGAGTTTCTCCGCAACCTCTGAAGTCGTGCCCTGTTGCAAACCCCGCCTCGATTGAGCCTCTGCGCAACCGGGGAAGCGCCGGGGCGGGAGGAAGGTCCTGCCCCGGCAGCCGGAGACCGGGTTCTACCAGACGCGGCAAGACTTGGCCGGGTACATCGGCTGGCCCTTGGTGCATCCCCAGGCCTTGCCGAACTGGTCGTAGTTCTCGACCGAGCCGTTGACGCGGTAGCGGCCGGGCGAGTGAGGATCGGTCAGCGCGAGCTGGCGCGCCACCTGCTCGGTCTGGTTCTGGCACCAGACCTGGGCGAAGCCAAGGAAGTAGCGCTGGGCTTCGGTGTAGCCGTCGATCTTGTCTGAGATGGACTTGCCCTGAGCGGCGAGGGTGTCCAGCAGGGCCATGTAGGCGATGCGCAGGCCGCCGTTGTCGGCGGTGTTCTCGCCCAGCGTCAGGCGTCCATTGAGCTTCTGCTCTGGCTGACCGTCGTGGGCGGGCGCCGCCACAAAGCCGGAATACTCGTCTGCCACGCAGCCGGTGCGCTCCTCGAAGGCCTTGCGATCGGCCTCGGTCTGCCACTCGCGCAGGTTGCCGTTGCCGTCGTACTTCGAGCCCTCGTCGTCGAAGCCGTGGGTAATCTCATGGCCAATGACGACCCCGATGCCGCCGAAGTTGACCGCCGGGTCGATCGAGAAATCGAAGAACGGCGGCTGCAGGATGCCGGCCGGGAAGTTGATGTCGTTAAAGGAGGGATCGTAGTAGGCGTTGACGGTGGGCGGGGTCATGCCCCACTCCTTTTCGTCGACCGGTTTGCCCAGCTTGCCCAGGTTCCAGTCGCGCTCGAAGACGGCGCTGTGGCGGAGGTTGCCGATCAGGTCGTCGCGGCTGACCTTCAGCGCGGTGTAGTCGCGCCACTTCTCGGGGTAGCCGATCTTGTTTCGGACCATGGACAGCTTCTCGGCGGCGGCCTTCTTGGTGGCGTCGCTCATCCAGTCCAGGGTCTTGATGTCGTCGCCGAGGCTCTTCTCGAGAGCGGCGACGAGTTTGTCCATCGAGTTCTTGGCGGCGGGCGGGAAGTTGTTCTTCACCCAGTCCTGCCCCACGGCCTCGCCGAGGGCGCGATCGGTCATCTGCGTGCACTGCTTCCAGCGCGGGGTGGGTTCCTTCTGGCCGGCCAGGGTCTTGCCGTAGAAGTTGAAGTTCTCGTCGAAGAAGGCCTTGGGCAGGTTGCTGGCGGCGGCGTGGATCAGGTGCCAGCGGAAATACGCCCTCCAGTTCTCGACCGGCTCCTTGGCGATGAGGCCGCTGAGGCCCTTGAAGAAGTCGGGGGTGGCCACGTTGAGGGTGTCGAAGTGGCCGATCTTGACGTCCTTGTAGTAGACCGCGTAGTCGAAGTCCGGGGTCAGCTTCTGGAAGTCCGCGACGGTGTAGATGTGGTAGCGGTTCTCGGGCTGGCGGAGGTCGGTGCGGCTGGTGGAGGCCTGCGCCAGCGCGGTCTCGATCTCCATGATCGCGGCGGCTTCCTTGGTGGCCTGCTCGGGCGCATCGCCGGCCAGGGTGAGCATCTTGGTCACGTGGTCGAGATACTGCTTGCGAATCTCCTGAAAACGCTTGGAGTCGACGATGTAGTAGTCGCGGTCGGGCAGCGACAGGCCGCCCTGGAAGATCTGCGCGATCTGTTTCGAGGAGTCCTTGTCGTCCTGGCCGACACCGAAGTTAAAGAGCGGCGCGTTTGCGCCCTCGGCCTCGAGCTCGCCCATCAGCTCGCCCAGCTTGTGCGGGTCCTTGAGGGCGGCGATCTTGTCCAGGGCGGGCTTCAGGGGTTCCAGGCCCTTCTGCTCGATGAGGTCCTTGTTCATGCAGGCGGCAAAGTAGGAGCCGTACTGCTTTTCGAGCGGGGTCTTGGGATTGGCGGCGGCGGCGTCCAGCTCCTGCCAGAGCAGGAAGCGGTTGCGCTCGGCCAGAAGATTGAAGGAGCCCCAGCGGACCTGGTCGGCGGGGATGGGGTTGTTCTTCACCCAGTTGCCGCAAGCGTACTGGTAGAAGTCGGTGCAGGGGTCGGCGGTTTTGTCGATGGCGGCTGCGTCGAAGCTCTTGGTTGGGGCCGGCGGGGCGGGCTTGTCCGAGGCCGGAGCCTGCGCCAGCGCGACGGCGCCGGCCAGCAGGAACAGGGAAACAAGGCGATTGCACTTCATAGAGGGTCCTCTGGGGCGGCGGCTGCCGGTCCCGCACGATCTGGATGGCTCGCGGAAAGAAGCCGGCGGTGCGCCCGGAAATGAGCTTGGCGCCGTGCCCGAGGCACAGAACGCGCCGCCTAGCAGCCTATCACGCGGGCGCGACGGCTGGCCTGGCGGATGCGCTGGCGCGGTCTCAGGCGAGGCCAGGCGGCGGGTAGCCGGCGGCGGCGTCGTCGAGGACCAGCACCCAGTCCGGGCCGTAAGAGGGCGAACGGAACTCGGCCAGCTTGCCGGACGCCACCTGGCCAATCGGCGTGCCGATGCCGGTGCGCGGGTCGTACCACCAGGCGTCGATGCGGGCGGCTCTGAGCCGGCCGAGGTCGATGGTGGCGGACTGGTCGTTCATGGGGAAGTAGACGAAGGCGTAGCTGCCGTCGCGGTCGCGCGCGGCCTCCAGGTGCAGGCCGCCTGCGCCCTGTCCGGCGGCAATCAGGCCGGGGTCCGGGATGCGCCGGAAGTACGGGCGCGACTCGAGCAACAGGCGCAGGTAGACCATCTGCCGCCCACCGGGGCGCTGGACGGCGTCGATCCAGTCGCGATCGGCGTGGTTGACCACCTCATGGCGGCTGTCGGCGAACTGCCAGACGGAGTGATGGCCGTAGGTGACGCCGCAGCCTCCGGCAAGGACCGAGCGGTAGACCTGCTTGCGGACGTCGTGATCGCGGAAGTAGCCGCTGGCCGGGTCCCACTGGGGCCATGGGTTGTAGGGGTGGTCCTCGTAGTTGGGTTCGAGGTCGAGCGTTGGCTTGGGCGGGGTTAAGGCGTAGTCGCGGGCGATCATCTCCCAGACGGGCACGTCGTGTCCGCCGCCGTGGCCGCTCTGCATGCCGTTGACCTTGAGCCAGGGCTCGTTGTGAAGGAAGAAGGAGGAGGATTCGCGGCCGCCCTGCGGGTGATAGAGGATGGTGGGCTCGGCGCCCAGGCCGGTACGGATCCCGGCGGCGAGGGCGCGCCAGATGGGGGTCCAGTCCTGATCGGCAGGGAAGCCGGCATCGCGGCCCATTTTGGCCAGGTAGTCGTTGTTCATGCCGGTCAGGCGCGGCGGGCGGTCGCCGCCGAGAAGCCACAGGACATTCGAGCGCGCGCGCATCTTCGCGGCCAGGTAGCGGCCGTAGCCCTCGGCCACGTCCAGGTTGTCGTTGCGGAAGAGCCGCGGACCAGTGCCCCAGGGCGCGGTCAGCTTGTCGCCCCAGGTGGGAACCAGGGCCACGTAGAGGCCCAGGCGTGCGGCCTCGTCCACGATCTCGGCGACGCGGTCGAAGTAGGCTTCGTTGGGGCGGCGGGGGTCCATCTGGGCGAAGGGCAGAAGGCCTGTTGTCGTGGGCTCCTTGACGCCGCCAAACTCGGCCAGCACCACGGTCTGGATGACGGTGAAGCCCTGGCGGGCGCGGGTGCGCAGGTAGTAAGAGCACTCGACGCGGCTGGCCTCCTGGATCAACTGCCAGGCGGTGTCGCCGAGCCAGAAGAAGGGCGAGCCGTCCTCGCCGGCCAGCAGGTGGCCATCGGGATGAACGACGATGCGCGGGAGCGGCCCGGCCAGGCAGTGGGCGGCAGCGGCAGCC
>JBAVMZ010000503.1:0-1829 GCA_049690595.1 Occallatibacter sp.
ACTTCGGAGCCACGACGCACTCCGACACGGACTTTCACCGTGCAGACAAAGCGTCCTCACGGACGCACTCACCCCCGCCTTCGCGGGGGCAGGCTCTGGCAGCGGATGTCGTTCTCCGAGCCGTTGGTGTGCAGCGGAATCTCGGGGTGATCGAGCACCATCAGCAGCTCGGCCTTGTTGGCGTGCAGCCGCTACAGCAGACGATCGAGGCTGGCAAAGCCGGTGCTGCGCAGGAAAATGCGGTCGAAGCGTGCGCGCATCTCGCTGCGCCGGCGCGACGTCTGGGCCTTCAGGTCGGCGTAGAACCACCAGATCAGCCCGCGGACATGCTGCTGGGCGGCATACTGCTGATCGGTGAACGTCTCCAGCTTATGCACCAGCCGCTCGGCATGGATCCAACACAGGCCGTGTTGTCCCACGTTGAACTGCCCGGCATCGTCGCTGACGATGACCGCCTCGTTCAGGAACCCGTGCTCGGCCACCGCGCCCCACAGCGCGCCCTCGGTGGCGACACGCGTCGGGTCGGGGGTCACCGGCAAGGCGGCGATGCCCAGTTGCTCCAGGTGGCGTTGCCAGGCGGCCTGATCGACAAACTGCCGCTGCATATGCTCGGCCAGTTGCCGGATGACCGGTCCGGCCAAGTCATGCTCGCGCATGTAATCCAGCGCCGCCTCGTTGACGACGTAATCGGCGTGACCGGCGCGCAGCAGCTCGAGGAAGTTCATCCGATTGATCCGCTTCGCGGCTCAATTGCTGCCGGTGGTGCCGAACCAGGCGAAGCTGTCGTTGCCGATTTGCGTGCAGACCGCGTTGGCACCGCGATGGCGCGCTCCGGTGTCGTCCACCGTGATCCACTCCGCCGTCTCCAGTCCCGTCCGCAGAACTTCCTGGGTCTCTTCCAGGAAGTCGTCCTGCTTGTCGATCAGCAGGCGCATGACCTCGCGCTTGGAGATGCTGATGCCGACTGCCTGCAACTGGGCAACCAGCCGTTCCACCGTCACCTGGCCCTGGTGATACTGCATCAGCACGAACCGACGCAGCTCCGGTCCGAAATGGCCGCGGGTGCCGGCTGGCAGCGGCGCCACGATGGTCTCGCCCGACGGCGTCAGCCAGCGCTCGCGCCGGTACCGCACCACCCGCGCGGTGAGTACCAAGTCCTGCACCTGGTACGGCTCGTAGCCCTTGAACTGCGAGCCCGCCGGCACCTCCACCCGTAGCACCTTGGTCTCGGGGGCAACCCGTGGCGTCACCTTACCGCGGCCGCGACGCTTGCCCCGCTTGCCGTGGCGCTTCGGCTCGGTCGCGTCCTCCATGCCGCTCGGCTTGATCACCGGCCGACCCTTCAGGCCCTTCAGCCGAGCGTTCTCGTCGCGCAGTGCCGCTATCAGCCGCTTCAGCTCGGCCACCTCACCCCGCAGCGCCGCCACCTCGGCTTCCAGCTCGGCGCGCGGCAGACCGGACAGGTCGGTGGGCGGTGACATGGCCCGAGCGAATCGTACTCGGCCGCGTCGGGGCAAGCTCGAAAATGGGCGCCGCCCGGGGTTTTGCCCCGATTACCCATTGCGTCCACAGATTGGGTAGCTTCCGGCGAGAATGTAGTCTGGATCAGCGCTTTTCCGAATACTTCGACGGAAACGACCTGCTCTGATGTGTAGAGTTGCGCATCCGGTTTGAGTGGCTTCCTGACGATCTTGCTGGTGTTCATGGGCGGGCCCTTACGTATCCCCTCATATTCGAAAATCTGAGCAAAATCAAAGAGTCAGAGGAAATGTTAAGTTATTGATTCTATTCACTTTTTCACGAATGAGGGGATTCCTGAGGGGCGGGCC
>JBAVMZ010000504.1:0-7509 GCA_049690595.1 Occallatibacter sp.
TTCCGATCCTGCCGCGAAAGCTTGATCTGCAACCTCTTACGCTTGTCCATGCCTCAGCTATACCGCTCGCTGCCGTCCTGCAAAAGTGCCAAGTTTGATTACGACTCTACGAAGTCACGGTACTAGCCCGGCACTCGCAACCGCTGGCCGGCGCAGATCCACCATGATCGTACTCGCGCTGTTGCCCGACGCGCCACGGAGCTTTCTGAGGTTGCCGTCCATGGTCAGGTAGATAGCCATACCTTTCGTGGCCCTGTTGCTGTCTACCGCGTTCAGAATTGGCCCGGCGTGTAACTGATGAAGAGCAAAATGACTCGAATCGCTCATGTTCTTTCTCCAGCGAAGGCAAACTCATCGTGAGCGTGCGAAAGGCGAATCCGGGAGGGGACGGGGGCGCGTTTCGCCAGGCGCACAATTCGCCGCAAACACGACAGCCCTTTCTCGAGAATTGCCAGCATCGGCTCATCTTCTGCCAGGTCGGGAATCACAAAGGACGCAGGAAACTCTCGGGGGGCCGGCACAATTCTCCCTCGGCGCGCGGGGTGTGTCAATATGGGAGCTTGAATATTTTCCGAGAACGCACAGAGATACTTGAGGCCACGGCCGATCTCTCACAGCTCGGTCCACCCGCTGACGGTGGATGAGAAGTGTCTGGGAGATGAAAAAGGAGGGACAACCCCGGCGGACCGGGGCGCCGGGGCGCCCGCTACTCTCTCAGTGCTTAAGAAGAAAAATCATCGTTACCAGCACTGCCAGCAAGAGGAAGATGATCAGGATCAATAGCAGGGGCACCATCTGCTGCATCCTGCTCACAGGGGCTGGCGGCGAAGACGGCGGAACGGGGGCGGGAGCGGGGAGAGGCGGCTGGTAGGGAATTGCGGCGTAGGGGCTTGGGGCGAGCGGTAGCCCTGCACCTGCTCCCCCGCCGGGGTAGGGCAGCGGGCTGGATGGGATGTACGGAGATGGCATGGGCGGCGCCAGATATGGGGGAGCCATGACGGGACCCGGAGCTGGAGGGGGGGCGGGCTTGACGGGGGGCTCGGCGGCCCCCTGTTCACGCTGCCGGGAGGCTCTAATGACGCGGGTATATTCACTTTCCCCGGATGGCTCCATCGGGGTGGCCGGCCTGGGCTGGGGGGGCGGCGCCGGCTGCAGCGCCGGTCCGCCGGAACCCTGCTCCGGGCGCGGTGGAGGAGGGGCTGGCTCTGAGCCGCCTTGGGCAGGTCTGCTCTCCGCCTGTCTATCTGCGGAAGGCCGGTCCGGGACTTCCAGCATTCGTATCAGATCGGTCAGACCTCCAGCAGACGGTGAACCGGGACCAGGCTGTGCATTCACTGGAAGGGGGCGCGAAGCCTGGACTGCCGGTTCGGGCCGAGGCGGTGGGGGAGCCGGCGTGCTCGAACCGTGGCCGTCCTGCCTTGCCAACATGTCCGTGAAACTCTCATCCGAACCCGTTGCGGGCACCGGCCGTGGAGAATGCTGACCCAATGCCGGTATCGGGGAACCTGGCCGGCTCCCGGGTCCGGGAACCGGGCCGCTTCCGGCTGGCCTTTCCAGAACATTCAGTAGATCGGTCAACCCGGCGGAGCTGGCCGGCGGACTGTCAGGAGCGGGCCGGGGCGGAGCATCCTGGTGGAATCCGAATGGCTGTCCTTCCGGCTGCATCGGCCCCGTCGGCGTCAAGGGAGTAGAGGAAAGAGGGGGAGGCCGGCGCATTCCCGGATTCGGCTCCCCGGCGGGGGGCATGGAGCGCAACAGGCGAGTAAACTCGCCTTCCTGCGCCACTGGCACCCCGGCAGGTTGCACCGGGGGGGGCGGCACGACTCCCGGTGAGGCCGGACGCGGAGGCTCGGCAACAGAGGCGCCGAGCCCTGCGTTTGGTCCCAGGGTCCTAAGAAGTGAGGTAAACCCCGCATCTGGCGCGGGCGCTGCAGCCGGGGCAGCGGGCTTCTCCGCCGCAGGTTTGTCGGCTGGAACTGGGGGACCGTCGAGTGTGCGGAGCAACTCCGTGAAGCCGGAACCACTCGAGTCAGCGGCTTCGGGGCGGGCGACTCCAGGCGCGGGTTGAGCCCGGTCCGCCTGAGGCTTTCGCTCTTCCGAATTGGCTCGCATCTGGTCGAGCAGATCCACCTGGCCCTCTGCGGACGCACCGATCCGCACAGGATGCACGACCGGTTCGACCACCGGCCCGGGAGCAGCGGCGGGCTGTGTCCCTGCCTGTACAATTGCCTCCCGACCTCGCGAGGAGGGGGGAGGCGCGCTATTGGGGTCAGCACGGCCGCCTTCAGTGCGTCGAAAAACGCCGGTTGCTTCCATCGTACTGTCCGTTTCGGACTCATTCAGCCAGGATGGCCAGGAAGGGTCGGGCTTCGGAGTATCGGACATCGGGTCAGTCCTCCAGAAGAATGGCTCAAGAATAAATCATGCCCGCAACTCAATTTGGCTATCCATGGGAAAAGATTTTGAGTAAGATTCGGGTATGATTTTGGCGGGGTGCGGCAAGCGCGTGCATAGTCTCTGACGGACGGTGTTTCGCGGCCCGATTCGAGGTCCTTATGGCTGTCCGGCCGTACGGGGCCGCGACTGGGTTGTACGTACTCCAAAGCTCACATCGGTTCCAGCGCTCGACACATGGTGGTCTGCTACGTATGAAGTTCCTGTCGCGGGTTGTCTGGTCGGAAGGAATGCACCTCGGCCCTCACCACTTTCAGGCGCAGAGCCGATACTTTGAAGACACGCTCTGGTTCCTCGCCTCGAACCACCGCCAGAACCCATGGGGATTGCTTAACTTCTCGATCGACGCGGGGGCCGTCCGCAACGGCACCGCCATCGTCTCTTTCGCTTCAGGGATTATGCCCGACGGGTTGATCTTCGATGTCCCCGATTCTGACTCGCCTCCAGCGCCCGTTCGATTGAAGGACCTCTTTACCCCAACCGACAACGAAATCGTTCTCTGCCTCGCGGTTCCCGCCCGCAACGACCTGGGTCTCGACTGCGACTCGACAGGAAGAACCGGAGTCCGCTACAGCCCGGTCCAGCGCAGGCTGACCGACGAGTCCAGCGGCCAGGGCGAGTTCGATGTTTCCTTTGCCCACAAGAACTTCATCCTGACCAGCCAGGACCGGCTGCCCGAAGGGTCTGTGTCATTTGCCTTGGCGCGCGTGGTTCGCGACGGTGCCGGCGGCTTCGCCTGCGACCCGGATTTCATTCCTCCCTGCCTGCGCATTGGGGCCTGCGAGGGGCTGGTTCTCCAGTTGCACCGCCTGGTGCAGGCGATGGAAGAGAAAATGCAGGAGGTCCGTTCCGCAAGGCTGAGCACCGGCCGGTTCGAACTCGGCACCTCCGCCCTGGATGTCGCCAATTACTGGTTCCTGCACGCACTCTCGTCCAGCATCCCCGCGCTGCGGCATCATCTGGGCGATCGTTTGAGCCATCCGGAGCAGGTCTATGGAGACCTGATCCGGCTCGCGGGTTCTCTGAGCACTTTTTCCCTGGAAGCAACCCTCGACGACATTCCGAAGTACTGCCACAATGATCTGACCGCCACGTTCAAGAGATTGGACGAGCTGATCCGCCGCTATCTCGAAGTTGTTGTTCCATCCAACACGGTCACCCTGCAGTTTCGCCGCGAGGATCGTTACATTTACTCCGCGGCTGTCACCGACGAGCGCTGTCTGCGGCGGGCGCGCTGGATATTCGGAATTCGATCGACCATCGGCGAATCGAGTCTGCTGGACAGGACCCAGCGTCTGGTGAAGGTCTGTTCCGCTGGCGGCGTCCTCAAGCTGGTGAACCTCGCTCTGCCCGGTCTGACACTGATCCATCTGCCGACTCCGCCTTCCGCTCTGCACGCCCAGGCGGATATGCATTACTTCTCGATCTCACTCGGTGGCGCCTGCTGGGAGCACATTCTCCAGACCCGCAAGGTCGGGGTGTACGTGCCCGGCGACCTAGGCGATGCAGTTTTCGAAGTCACTGTCATTTTGGAGACCTCCGTATGACGACTCCTCCTCAGTTTCCCTATCAAGCGGTGAGGACCAATGATCTGGCGCTGGCCTTCCAGGAGGTCTTCACGGTGATTCTGCGCACCCGCTTTCAAACCCAGGCTGTGCCTGGCGCCGCCGAGTTTCGCGAGCAGATGAAGAGGATGATCTCGGCGGCAGTGCGGGATGCGTCGAAGCTCGGCTATAGCAAGGAAGCCGCCGAGATGGCCCTCTACGCTGTGGTGGCGTTCCTGGACGAAAGCGTCCTCAATTCCAAGGACCCTGTCTTCGTCGACTGGTCCAAACAGCCGCTGCAGAACGAAATGTGGAACAACCTCGAGGCCGGCGACTATTTTTATCGCAACGTGGCCGGGTTGCTTGACCGGCCTGAGTCCCCCGAGACCGCGGATCTGCTGGAACTGCACGGCCTCTGCCTGCTGCTTGGATTCCGCGGGCGGCTGGCCTTCGGCGGCGCCGCTGAGGTGCAGAATCTTCTGCGCCGCATCCGCGACAAGATCGCCCGCATCCGCGGAGCCTCAATGCTCTTCCGCCGTGGAGATGAGCCGGCCGCGCCCTCGGTGTCGCGGCGCGATCCGTGGGTCCGCCGTCTGGCGCTCACGGCGCTCGTGCTTGCTGCGTTCACTCTGCTGGCCTATCTGGGATACATGGTTCTCCTTGGCCAGGGGCTCTCCGCGGCCTCGCAAGCACGGTCGGCCGCGCCGGCATCCCTCTCCCTGCTCTCCGACCTCCCGGAGGCATTCCTATGAAGCGCCTCTGGATTGGAATCCTCATCTTCGCTCTCTATCTTGGCCTGGTGTTTCTGGGCGGCACGGCGCTTCGCCTTCCGGGTGGACAATATCTGCTGTTCTCCATCCTGCTTGGCCTCATCGGCGCAGGTGCGATTTTCGCCGTGTATTGGTATATCTCGCGCATAAACGCGGATTCGGCTGGAGCAGCCCCGGCTGACTCTCCGGATACGGTTACTCTCCGCGGGCTCTTCCACGACGCAAATGCGCGCATCCGGAACTCCCCCAAGGCCGGTGCGAAGTCGCTGGCTTCGATGCCGTTGATCTATGTCGTCGGCGGCGAGAATTCGGCCAAGACCCAGACGGTGCTGCAATCGGGGCTGGAGCCGGAACTTCTGGCGGGCGGTGTCTTTCGCGATGGCGTGGTGGCTCCCACGCAACTGGCCAACCTCTGGCTGGCCGGCTCTTATGTCCTGGTGGAAGCAAGCGGTACCCTGTTGCACAAACCCGCGCTTTGGACCCGGATCGTTCGCTCCACGTTGCCGGCGCGCCTCGGTTCGGCTTTCTCCCGCGACAACCGCCTGCCGGCCCGCGCCGTAGTAGTCTGCGTGAGCATCGAGCGCATCATGGGGCCCAGTACATCCGAGCAGATTCGCCAGCTCGCACAGACTCTGAACGAGCGCTTGCGGGAGTTGGCGCAGACCATGGGCATCTCCCTGCCCGTCTATGTCCTCTTCACCAAGATGGACACGATCGTATCCTTCGCCGACTATGCCGCCCAGCTCACCCAGGATGAGGTAAAGCTCCCGTTGGGGTCGCTTCTGGCCCAGGTTGAAGCCGGCAGCGGCCTATACGCCGACCAGGCCGAGGCCCAGGTCCGCGGTTACTTCGACCGCCTGATTTACACCCTGTCGGAGTTCCGGCTCGAGGTCCTTTCCCGGGGCACCGATTTGAAGAGCCTCTCGCGGGCCTACGAGTTCCCCCGCGACCTGCGCAAGCTGCGAGACGGCATTGTCAGTTTCCTGGTGGAGCTGGGCCGCCCAAGCCAGCTTGGCGTCAACCCTTTTCTGCGCGGCTTCTTCTTCACCGGGGTGCGGGCGCACTACGTCGAGGACGTGGTCGATATCGGGGCTGCGCAGCCGGTACAGCAGGCCGGTTCCGAGGACCCCGGCGCCACGAGCATCTTTTCGCTTGGCGGCCGGCCTGCGCAGCCCTTCCAGCCTCCCCGTCAGAAAGTCGCCAGCACACGGAAAGTCCCGCAATGGGTCTTTCTCTCTCATCTCTTCGCGCGGATCTTTCTGGCTGACAAGTCGGCCCTGGAAGCCAGCCGGGCCAGCCTGAGAACCAATATTCTTCAGCGCGTCCTGCTGGCGGCCGCCAGCGGGTTGGTCCTGCTCCTTCTCGTTTTCGTCACCATCTCGTTCTTCCACAACCGTTCGCTGGAGAGGCGGGTCAGCGAAGTTGCTCATGCCAGCGTCGTCCCCGTCGCCGCGGGGGACTACGCCTCGCTGCGCGACCTTCAGACCCTCGACAAGCTGCGTGTCATCCTGCTTGAGCTGGAATCCTACCGTCAAGACGGTGCGCCGCTGATGTACCGCTGGGGGCTTTACAAGGGCGACGCTCTTTATCCGGTCGCCTGCAGGGCCTACGCCGACAAGTTCTCGGCAGCGCTGCTCACGCCAGTGCAACGGAATATGCTCAACAAGTTGCGCGCCGTCCCCCTGCTGCCGCAGGCAGATGCGAATTACAACGCCACCTACTTTCCGCTCAAGGCGTACATCGTTACCACCGCCCATCCCGAGAAGAGCACGCTCGATTTTCTTCCCTCCGCGCTGGCCGCCGAGTGGGCCGGCAACAACACGCCCCCAGACGATGTCGCCCGCATGGCTCGGACTCAGTTCGAGTTCTACGCTACGATGATCCCTGCACCGGGCTCCTGCCTGGCCGCTGCGGGCGGGCAACCGGAGACCGCCGCCGTGGCCCACGCCCAAGCCTATCTGGGCGGCTTTAAGGGACTCGAGCACATCTACCAGAGCATGATCGCCGCCGCCAATCACAAGGTTCCCGGTCTGCGCTACAACGACAAGTTCCCCGGCTCGGCCAGGAACATCGTGGACGGCTATTTGGTGGACGGAGCGTTTACCAAGCCCGGCTACAGCTTCATGGTGGATGCGATTCACCATCCTGAGAAGTACTACCGAGGCGAGGAGTGGGTGCTCGGCCCGCAATTGGGAACCCCGGACGACCCGGTCAAGCTGACCTCCGATCTTCAGCAGAGATACGAGACCGACTACATCAACGCATGGCGCGCCTACCTCACCGCGGCCCGCTTTCAGTATTTCCGCGATCTGCCCGACGCCGCCGCAAGGTTGAGCAGCCTGGTTTCAAACGACTCGCCTATCTTGGAGCTCTTCTCGCTGATCTCGTTCAACACCGGCGTTGAATCGAAGGCCATCTCGATGGCCTTCCAGGCGCCACAGGGGGTGGTTCCGCCGACGAATCCCGACAACGTCTTCATGGCCCAGTCGAACCAGCTCTACATTCAGAAGCTTCAAGACCTGGGCGGCGCCGTCAAGCAGGTCACCGACAACCCGCTCATTGCGAACGATCCCACCGCCGCCACCCCGATCATCAACTCGGCCATCGCCGCCGAGCAGGCCGTGCAGAGCATGAGCAACGGCTTTGTCCACGACCCTGCCGGCAATATGGACAAGACCAGCTTCGCTCTGCTGGAGGCGCCCATCAAGTCGGCCGAGGAGCTTGCCGCCCAAGCCCCGGCG
>JBAVMZ010000505.1:0-1613 GCA_049690595.1 Occallatibacter sp.
CCACATGCGCCAGCGGGTCCATCCCGTCCAGGCGGATGGCCTCGCGATAGGCTGCGGCAGCCTCGTCGCAGCGCTCGGACGAGCGTAGCGCCTGACCCAGCATGACCCAGCCCGGACCCATGACCGGCGCAACCTCCACAGCGGCTTGGGCCATGGCAACGGCATGTTCCGGCTGGCGGCTGACCATAGCCACCAGCGCCATGCCGGCAAGCGCCTCGGGATGGCGCGGGTTCTCTGCCAGCGTGCGCTGGTAGCCGAGCGCCACATCCGCCAGACTGCCGGCGAGCGCGTTGTCAGGATTGGTTGAGTTGATCGGAGCGGTCTGCATCGTGCGCCCACGCGAGCCGCCTCCGGGCCACGGCGCTGGTTGGCGGGCACGCGGCCGGGAGACGCCCACCTCCGCACCCTAGGCCCGGCGGCGCGTCTGCTCAACGAAAAAGAGCGTGAATCGGCGACTGAGAGATGCGCGGCTTCCCATTTCCCGGGTGTGTCCTGATTCGGGACGGGCGCCGCTTTCCACTGGCGGGTAGAAGCCTACGGAGGTGAGGGTGAGCGAGACCTGCAATTCGAGCAGACTCGGCGGGTTTTCGGGCAACAGCGTGACCATGGGCCAGGCCATGGCCTATGCCCCTTCGATGGGCCTCAAGGCTCCATGGCCTGACCCGCCCGGGGGCCTCAAGCAGGCCACGGGCGCCTCAACGCCGCCCGTTCTGTCTCCTACTTCGGTCCCGGCGGCCCACCCGCCCCGGCGCCGGCGGGTGCCTCGTCGAGCCTGGTAACGTGCATCGTCGCCTGAACCTCGGGGATGGTGCCGTCGTTCACCTGCACCTCGGTTGGTTTGCCCTGGATCAGCAACCGTTCGGTCAGCTTGCCGCGGGCCGGAATGCGCACACGGTGGGTCACCGAGGTCTCCCCGGAGCGCACCGTCACTGGAACCTCCGCCGTGGCGTAGCCGGCATTCGCCAGGTTGACCGACACCAGCCAGTTGCCCGCCGAGGCGGTCGAAGAGAAGGCGTTCTCGATCACCAGCTCGGGCAGGCCCTTGTCGGCGTCCACCCAGTCGGCGAAGAACCAGCCCAGGTCGCGGCGCACGCCCGCCTGCTCCAGCAGCTTCTCGAACGAGCTCCGTCCCGCGGCGGCCAAGCCAGCCCCGGAGACCGGTCCCGCGTCCTGCGCGGGGTCATAGGCTCTTAGGGAGGCGGAGAGGGTCTGGTCCCCGGCCACGTCGCGCAGCATCCACAGCACGTAAGCCGCCTTGGTCCGGTAGTAGACCGGCGAGATGGCCTGCGCCAGCGGCTGTCCTGTTGCCTGCCCGGGGCTATCCGGCTCGGCCAGCGCCAGTGCCTGCCGCGAAGCCTCCAGTACTCCCAGCGCCTGCTCCCGCCCGCGCTGCTTCTCTGTCCACAGCGTGCCCATGAAGTGAGCCACGCCCTCGCTGAGCCACGCGCGCGGCGAGAGCATCCAGGCGTGCGTCAGAGCGTGGGCCAGAATGCCGTCCAGTTGCTCGGCCGGCGCCTGGCGAATCGTGGTCACCAGCAGCGCTCCGGTCTCGAAGGGCAAGTCCTCGGCGTCGGGCAGGTCCAGCACGGCCAGTTGCGCCCGCGGTCGCTGCC
>JBAVMZ010000506.1:0-6316 GCA_049690595.1 Occallatibacter sp.
GGCCAAAAAGGCCGGAAAAAGCGATGTTGCCGTGGCCTTCGCCGACGGCGTGGGCAACCCTGCTCTCAAGCCCTGGCAGGCCGCGCTCCGCACCGCCGCGGAAAAGAACCTGCCGCTCCTCGTCGTCTGGCGGACCCGCGAAGCGGACCAGCACTCCGCCCCAACGCCTGCCTCCTCCGCCCTGCCTCACATCCCCGTCGACGGCGACGACGCTGTCGCCGTCTGCCGCGGCGCCACAGAGTGCCTGGCCCAGGCGCGCAAGGGACACGGGCCCAGCCTCGTCGAGTGCCATTTCTTCCTCGATACCACGGGCGCGCTGGCGAATATGGAGACCTATCTCCAACGCAAGGGGCTCTTCGACCCCCGGTTGCGCGCCCGGCTGAAAGCCGCCTTCCGGCGTGTTCTCAAAACCGTACCAACTGTCGCAATCGAATGATACAGTGGGGGGTATGCGCACTCCTCCGATGGCACGCAGAGGTCTCGCTCTTCCCCGCGCAGTGGCCGTTGCGGCACTGATTCTGGTTTCCGTCAGCCTCCTGACTGCTCAACCACAGAACCCCGGCCAGAAGCCCCGCGACCTGGGCGGCGCGGCCCCGGCCTGTCTGCCCGACGACCTCGACTCGCCCGACATCCAGGGACAATCGCCTTACATCCCGGTCGACAGTTGGGTTTACCCAGCCGTGTTCCGCCTTTACTCACTCGGCTTCGTGGACAACGTCTTTCTCGGCATGAGGCCGTGGAAGCGCTCCACCGTAGCCGCCATCCTCGAAGAGGCCGCGTCGCGCATCGAGGACGCCGACACCGACGCCAACGCCAGCTCTGGCAACGACGAGGCGCAGGGCATCTACGAAGCCCTCAAGCACGAATTGCGCAACACCATCGGCGACCCCTGCCTCGTCCACAAGCCCGCCTCCGCCGTCGATTCCATCTACACCGTAGCCCGTGCCATCAGCGGCACGCCCCTGCGCGACAGCTTCCACCTCGGCTCGAGCATCGTCAACGACTACGGCCGGCCCTACGCCAACGGCTTCAATAACTACACCGGCGCCAGCGCCCACGCCTCCGCCGGCAGATTCCTCATCTACGCCCGCGGCGAGTTGCAGGCAACGCCTTCCGCAACAGGCTATTCCACTGCATTGGCGCAGCAACTGGCCTACCTGGACGAGACCGCTGGCACCGGCCCCTTCTGCGGCAGCGGAACTTGTTCGATCCCCTACACCAACCAGTCCACCATCCCCCTCGGCCCGATCGGCAATATTACGAACGGGCGATTCCTCGAGGCCTACATCTCCGCCAACCTCATCGGCCACGAAATCAGCTTCGGCAAGCTGGACAACTGGCTCGGACCCGGCCTGGGCGCCGGCATGGCTTACTCCAACAACGCCGAGAACATCTACGCGCTCCGCATCAACCGCGTCGAGGGCTTCCACATTCCGCTGCTCTCGAGCCTGCTCGGACCCTTCCGCTGGGATTTCATGGTCGGCGAACTCCGCGGCCACACCTTCATCCCCAATCCCGCCTTCGTGGCCAAGCCCTCGCCCAGCATCCCCAACGTGATCACCCCCGGCAACCCCTGGGTGCACGTTGAGAAAATCAGCTTCCGCCCCAGCGAAAACCTGGAGATGGGCTTCTCGCGCACTGCCATCTGGGGCGGCAAGGGACACGGGCCCATCACCCTGCACACCTTCTTGAAGAGCTTCTTCAGCTTGAGTTCTCCCCTGTGCAAGGGCGGCGTCTGCCCCAAGTTCGGCCGCGACGATCCCGGCGCGCGCTTCGGCACCTTCGACTTCTCTTACCGGCTGCCCTTTGTGCGCAACTGGCTCACCCTCTACTCCGAAGGCGAAGTGCACGACGACATCTCGCCCATCGATGCGCCCCGCCGCGCCGCCTGGAGGCCTGGCATCTATCTCTCGCACGTCCCCGGGCTCGCCAGGCTCGACCTGCGCGCCGAGGGCGTTTACACCGACCCCGCCAAGCGGACCAGCAACGGCGGCGTATTCATGTACTGGGAGACAATCCAGCGCCAGGGCTACACCAACCAGGGGCAGTTGTTCGGCGATTGGATCGGGCGCGAAGGCAAGGGCGGCCAGGCATGGCTCACCTACCACTTCTCCGGCAACGAGTGGTTCCAGGTAGGTGTCCGCAACCAGAAGGTCGCCAAGGACTTCATCGCGGATTTGACCCAAACACACAAGATCGAGTACGGCACCACGCTGAACGACATCAACTTCCAGGTCGTCAAGCGCCTGGGCCGCGACTTCGAGCTCAACGGCAGCTTCGCCTTCGAGCACTACAAGGCCCCCATCTACCTGCCCGGCCAGCAGACCGTCACCACCACCAACATCCAGCTCACCTGGTACCCCGAACGCAAGGTCAGCTTTTAGCGCGGCGTCGCGCAAGTTGTGATCGACCCAAGTTCCGTCGTCCCCGACGGCTTGACTCGCTACGTCTCGTTACGGTGCGCAATGAACAGCGTGCAAGCCACTCAAAAGGCGTAGTTTACCGCAACTCTGTCGTCCTGATCGGACCCTGAGCGCAGTCGAAGGGGGAGTCGAGGGACCTGCGGTTGCTTTTTGCCAATTGCACCGCTTGGACCCGCGGCGCCTCGAACCCTATCCACGTCTTTGTCCATGGGGAGCGCAGCTCGGCGCCCGTCCGCGTCAGGGAAGATGTCCGTGTGCTCCCGCCCTCGCCGCGTTTTTGTTCCTTGCGGCCGGGGCGGGGAAGCATGACGCCCCCGCGCCCCCGTCCCCCAATCCCGCTTTGGTCCCAGCGGCGCCGCGAATGGGAATTGTGACCGTAGTGTGAATCCCCCTCTTGACGCCGCGCGCGCAACGGTCTAATTTAGCCGTACACGGGAAAGGAGGTTGATCCAGCAGATGCAGAAAGATTCTTCGAGTTGTTCGTTTCGTGAGGTGACTGAGGCCTAGGGCATCGCGCCCCGGACCCGAGAGCCGCCCGCCGGGAAGAGAGATTCCCGCAGGGTGGCTGGACAACCGGTTCTTGAACGCCGGAGCCACAGCGGCAAGCAGGCGCACTCCCAATGGCGCGACGCAGCCAGTCGCCGGGAACCCCCACCAAGGGGGAAGCGCCACAAGCGGGTCGCAGGCAGGGTGTTCGCTGAAGAAGCTGGGTTGCCAGGGCCTTCGCATACGCGCGATGGCCTTAGTCCAATACCAACAGATCACCGGCGACGGCCTGGGCAGCGCGCCCAGGCCGCCGCTTTTTTGGGGCACTTTCTCCGATCCGCGCCATCCCTGGCCGGCCCCCCGTGGCACAAGATGCGCCCCTTCCGGTAAACTCAGCCCCATGCGGGTCTTCGGCATCGATTGTGGAACCGAGATCACCGGCTTCGGCGTGGTGGAGACCGACGACGCAGCCCGGCAGCCTCGTCTGGTTATGTGCGCCATGGGAGCCATCCGCCTGGCCAAGAGCAAGCCCCTCCCCGAGCGCCTCCGCCAGGTCTTCGCCGAGCTGACCGTCGAGCTCGAGCGCTGGCGCCCAGACGCCGTCGCCATCGAAGAAGTTTTCTACTCGGTCAACGCCAAGTCCGCCCTCAAGCTGGGCCAGGTGCGCGGAGTCGCCCTGCTGGCCGCCGCCTCCCTCGATCTTCCCGTGGCCGAGTACGCCCCGCTGCGCATCAAGTCCAGCGTCGTCGGCTACGGCCTGGCCCAGAAGGAGCAGGTGCAGTTCATGGTGGCGCGCCTCCTCGATCTGCCCGAGCCGCCCCAGCCGGCAGACGTCGCCGATGCCCTGGCCATCGCCATCTGCCACATCCACACGGCGCAGACTCTCGCATTGCAGGGGGCCGCGCGATGAGGCTCCGCTGGGTTCTTGCGCTTCTCCTGCTGGCGGCCGCGGCGGCTGCCGTCGCCGAGCCGGACGCCCGGGTTCGGGTCGAGTTCTCTCACCCCGGCCTGATTCCCGGCCATTGGGTCCTGACCCTCGCGCCCGACGGCAGCGGCCACTTCCGTTCCGAACGCGGTCCGGCTCAGGTCGAGAATCCCCAGCTCATTGACGCCCCCGACGTCGACCGCGACATCCGCGTCAGCTCCGCATTTGCCGGCCACGTCTTTGAGACCGCGAGGCGCCACCAGCTCTTCAACACCCAGTGCGAGAGCCACCTGAAGATCGCCTTCCAGGGCTGGAAGACCCTCACCTACACCGGCCCCGAGGGCCAGGGTTCCTGCCAGTTCAACTACGCGCGCGACCGCGAGATCCAGGCCATCGGCGATGCGCTGGTCGCTGTTGCCGGCTCCATCCTAGAGGGCGCGCGGCTCGAGAAGTTCCTCCAGCACGACCGGCTCGGCCTCGACAAGGAAATGGAGTGGGTCGCCGATGCCGTCGGCGAGGGCCGCTTTCAGCAGATCTGCGCCATTCGCGGCATCCTCGAGCGGTTGGCCGAGGACCCCGATGTTATGGAACGGGTGCGCAAGCGGGCGCGCATGCTGCTGGCCCGCGCCGAACAATAACCCCGGCTGGTGCGATTTTCGGCACGACTTTCCCGGCGCGCGGGTGTCTCATAGAGGGTGTAGCCACGGCCGGGTCGCCGAAGCAGGTGCCCGGCCAGGAGGGCGCCATGAAAGCGGTTGGATTCGCATGGAGCAGAGCGGCTGGATACGCGGTTGCAGCGCTTGTCTTGGCGGCCTTTGCGCTGGCGCAGCCTTTGCGCGCCGACGACGGTGACCCCGCCAGTGCTCCGGCGCGCGCCGCCCGGCTCAGCAGCGTCGACGGCCAGGTGCGCCTCGCCGAGGGCGGCCAGACTCTCTCCGACAATGCTCTGCGCAACACCCCCGTATTCGAGGGCACACAGCTTGTCACTGCGGACGACGGCCGCGCCGAACTCCAGTTCGACGACGGCAGCGTCGCTCGCCTCTCGCCCAACGGTTCGCTCTCGCTGCCCATGCTGCGGCTGACCGGCGAGACCGAGATGCTTCTCGACAGCGGCCTGGCCTACTTCGAACTCCAGGGCGGTAGCGCGCAGATCAAGGTCCGCTTTGCCGATAGCGTGGTCACCGCCTCTGGCTTCACCGTCTTTCGCCTGAATCTGGACCGGCCGGGTGGCGAACTTGCTGTCTTCTCAGGCAACGCCCACCTGGAACGGACCGGCGGTCTGACGCTCGACCTGCACGGCGGCGAGAGCGCCCGCCTCGACCCCGCCGACTCCGGCCGATACACCCTGGCCGAGTCCATCGAGCCCGACTCCTGGGACTCCTGGAACTCCGATCGCGATCAGGCTCTGACCGCCTCCGCCGCACAGCAGACCGGCGCCGCGGGCAGTCTGGTGAGCAGTAATGCTTCGGCCTGGAACGACCTCGATGCGAACGGCAACTGGTACAACGTCCCCGGCCAGGGACTTATCTGGTCGCCCTACGAGGGTGCATCGCCCAGTTGGGATCCCTGGGGCAATGGCTACTGGATGTGGACACCCCGCTTCGGCTACATCTGGGTCTCCGGCGACCCCTGGGGCTATATGCCCTTCAATTGCGGCGCCTGGAGCTACTTCAATGACTTCGGCTGGGGCTGGGCGCCCGGAATGTGCAACCCCTGGTGGGGCGGCGGCTACTGGACTCCCACCTATTATGGCGGCGGCTTTGGCTGGTTCGAGCCACCGCGTCGCCCGCGCCACCGTCCTGGCGGCCCCACCAAGGGCCTGCCGCACCGGCCCGTTCCCGTCATCGCCATCAACCGCCGTCCGCCGGGCGGTTCCCCGGGCCTGCCGGTCCGCGCGCGCGGTACGCCGGTCATCATCGCCGGCCACCTGGTCCAGCCGCTGCGCCCGCTGCCCTCGCGACCCACCTACGATCACATCGCCAACGGACCCGTCGGCGGCAGAGGCCAGATCGGTCGCGGCCAGCCGATCTACGGCGGCTATTGCCCGGCGCCGATACCCGGCGGCGGCTCTGTACCAGTGGGCGGTCCCGGAGCCCCGCCCAGCGGCGGCCGCTCGATCTATACGCCCGCGCCCAGGACACCGGCCCCCGGCGTGCCTGGATATTCGCCCGTGCCCCGGACCCCGGCTCCCGGATTGCCTGGGTATTCGCCGGCGCCCCATCCCTCCGCTCCGCCTCACACCACCGCTCCCGCACCCGGCCATTCGTCCTTTGGCGGCGGCAGTGGGGGCGGGGGAGGCCATGCTTCCAGCGCTCCCAGTGCCCCCAGCGGTGGTGGCGGTGGCGGCAGCTCCCACTCCAGCGGCGGAGGCTCGCACCACTAAGCCCTCCGCCCTCCGGCCATCCACCCTGTCCCCATCTTCGCGGCCTGTTTGCTCTGGCCGCCCGATGGGGACGCCCCACCCAAGCCCGCCCCTCCCACC
>JBAVMZ010000507.1:0-11431 GCA_049690595.1 Occallatibacter sp.
CCGTAGGGGCGTTGCGAGACAATGCCTGTTCATGAGGAGCCCTGGAAAACCACAAAACCAAACGGCCGCGAAACAAGCGCAAGTAGAAACCTCTCAGTCTTCCGCCGAAGCCATTGCGACAATGACCTCGTAAAGCCGCGCCCGGTGGCAGTGGGACTCGTCCGCGCAGAAGCAGCCGATGGAGATCGGCGTGTGGCGGGCAAGCGTGGCCAGCAGGGCCACGGTCTGCCGCGTGTCCGCGCTCGCGAGCAGCTCCTTCTGGTAGGCGTTGAGAAACCTCTTCCACTCTCTCGGGTTGTCGATCTGTTGCGGCGCGAAGCGCGCGAGCAGCTCGGCCGAGGGCGCCACCGCCGGCAGCCAGACGTCGAAGCGACAGATGCGCAGCCAGTCGGCCTTGGGGACGCCCCGCGGCGGCCGCCGGGTGACGGCGATGCGCAGGCCCTCGCCCGTGCGGGGTTCCGTGCCAATCTGGAAGGTGGTCAGGTGCAGTGTTGCGCTCATTCAGGGCTCCGGAAGCAATGCGAGCCTCCAGTCTACGCCGGACTGCGCGAAACGCGGAATCGGGCGCCCGGCCCGCGGTTTTGAAGGGAGGGCTGGAGGGTTCAATTTCAGACCGAGTCTCAGTGGCGGCAGGTCCGAACCCGGCACAACGGCCCGGCGAGCGAGAGCGGTGCAGAGAGGTTGGAGCCTGCACATCGGCAATCGCGCTGAGCTATCATGGCCAGAAGGAAAGCAGGGTGTGACCATGGGTGGAACCCAAGCCAACGTTTATCTTCTCGATGCGGCCTACAAACCATTTCCGCCATTCGAGGAGTGGGCATCGCGGACTTCGGTCGATACCGTCCGCTGGCACCGCTACAACGCGTCGCTCAGCAACCGGCCGGAGCTTTCTCCCGATGTCTTGAAGCGTGCGCGAGAGATTGCGAAGCGGTTTGCGGCGCTCGATACAGGAGCGATCGAGGGCCTCTACGAAGTGGACCGCGGTTTCACCTATACCGTGGCCTTTGAAACGGCGGCGTGGGAGACGGAGTTGGCCAACAGAGGCGAGCATGTTCGTCCCCTGTTCGAGGCGCAACTGCACGCCTACGACTATGTCCTCGATCTTGCGACAAAGGCCGAGCCGATCTCAGAGGCCGCGATCCGCGTGTTGCACGAGGTGGTCTGCCAGGCGCAGGCCACGTATCGCGTGGCGACGGCGGTTGGACCGCAGGAACAGGCGCTCACCAAGGGGCGGTACAAGGTGCTTCCGAATCACGTCCGGACCCGGGACGGGGCGGATCACTCCTATGCGCCCGTGGACGTGACGCCGGCGGAGATGGCGCGGCTGGTCTCGGAGATGCGCAGCGAGGCGTTTCTGGCCGCACACCCCGTGCTTCAGGCCGCCTACGCGCACTACGGATTGGTCGTGATTCATCCGTTCGCGGATGGGAACGGCCGCGTGGCTCGCGCACTTGCGTCCGTCTTCACCTATCGCGCGATCTCCATGCCAATCGTGATCCTCTCCGAGCACAAGGAGGCATATCTCGATGCTCTGGAGAGCGCCGACGGCGGCAATTACCAGTCGTTTGTCGATTTCATGCTGGCTCGGTCGCTCGACACAATTACGCTCGTAAATGAGAGTGTTCTTGGGGCGCTTTCGCCAAGCGCGGAGCAGAGCGTAGAGGCCATCAGAAGAGTGTACTTGACTAAGGGCGGGTACACGCACGACCAAGTCGAGGCCAGTGGGAAGCGTCTCATAGAGACTGTCCGATCCGAGCTGCTGAAGACAATCTCCGAAAACGCTGCAGCAAAGGTGCACGGCAGGGCCGAGATTCTACCCGGTGTGCCAGGTCAGTCGAGTTCCACGCATCGCTCGCCGCTGAACGCTGACCGGCGGATTGAGATCAGATTCAATTCCGATGCGCCCGCGCATGCTCTTATAGGTCGACATTATGACCTCTGGTTACCTCAAGATGCTGGGTGCGATGACGATGTCCAGTTGGAGCGGGGAGATCACAAGGATAAGTTCTCCGCCAGGATGGATGAACTTTTGCCGACCATTTCGGGGGTTTTGCAGATACGCATCGCCTTATTTGCCGAAAGGGTCATTGGCGAAGTGCTTGCGGAACTGAGATCCCTCGCGGAGCAAGCTATCAAGGGACAGCGCTGAGTATGCAATCTTAACCTCTTGATTCTCAATTACCTTGCTCGGTGTTCTTCAGTGCATCCCCGGCGGCGGCGCGGTGTATTTGACGGGCTTCTTGAACATCCAGACCATGCCGGCGCAGAGAAAGGCGAGCAGGGCGGTCCAGCGGAAGACGTCGACGTAGGCGAGCATGGCCGATTGCTGCAGGAGCAGGCCGTAGAGGGCGCCCATGGCGCCAGGGCGGCCGGCCTGCGGACCCAGCCTGTGGCCCACCCAATAGCCGATGCCGCGGATCTGCTGCTGCAGGACCAGGTTCGAAGGAGCCAGAGTGGCGCCCAGCAAAGTCTGGTGCATGGCGGCGCGGCGGATGATGGCCGTAGTGGCCATCGCAATCCCAACCGACCCGCCGATGTTGCGCAGCATGTTCGAGAGCCCCGTGGCGTTGCCGATCTCCTGCCTCGGGATGGTGGCCATCATCATGGTGGCCATGGGCACGAAAACAAAGCTCAGCGCGAAGCCCGTGAGGGTGATGGGGATCAGCATCGTGAACGGGCCGATGTCGAGGTTGGCGGTGCCGAAGATGAGCGAGCAGACGCCGAAGCCCACGAAGCCCAGCGTCATCAGCTTGCGCGAGTCGATCTTCTGATTGAGGATGCCGATCACCGGCGAGCCGAAGAAGGAGCCGATGCCGCGGGGGCCGACCACCAGACCGGCATTGAAGGCGGTGTAGCCGAGAATCTCCTGGTAGTAAAGGGGCAGGATGGCGATGGTGATGTAGATGCACATGCCCAGCATGGTCACCAGGATGCATCCGGTGCGGAAGTTCCGGTCCTTCAGCACGTGGAGGTCGACGAGTCCGGTCCGGTTGGACCAGGAGCGCCAGATCCACAGCACGAGCGAGACGGCCAGGGTTGCCGCGGTCCAGCGGACCCAGTTGGCGCCGAACCAGTCGTCTTCCTGTCCCTTGTCGAGGATCACCTGGAGGCAGCCGACCCAGACGGCCAGCAGGCCGAAGCCGATGTTGTCGAAGGGGCCGACCTTGGCGTGCTGGATGTGCGGCGGATCGTGGACGAAGCGGCTGACCAGGATCACGGCGAGGATGCCAATCGGGATGTTGATGTAAAAGGCGTAGCGCCAACTGAAGGTATCGGTGAGCCAGCCGCCCAGCGTCGGGCCCAGGACCGGCGCCAGCACGATGCCCAGACCGTAAGCCGCCATCGACATCGAGCGCTTCTGGATGGGGAAGCTCTCCAGCAGGATCGACTGCGAGAGCGGTTGCAGCGCGCCGCCGCCGGCTCCCTGCAGGATGCGCGCCGCCAGCAGAACCCCCAGCGAAGGCGCCGCACCGCAGAAGAAGCTGGCCACGGTGAAGACGGTGACGCAGAAGAGCAGAAAGCGCTTGCGGCCGAAGCGGCGAGCGAACCAGTTCGAGGCGGGCAGGATGACGGCGTTGGCCACCAGGTAGCTGGTCAGCACCCAGGTGGCCTCCGAGTTCGAGGCCGAGACCGACCCGGCGATGTAAGGCAGCGCGACCGAGGCGATGGCGGTGTCCAGGATCTCCATGAATGTAGGCAGCATCACGGAGACGGTCACCAGCCAGGGGTTGACTCCCTGGGTAAGCGGGTAGCGGGCTAGGGCTTTGGCGTCGGTCATTGAGGCGGGAAAAGACAAGGGTAAATGAGCGGGGCGCGGCGCGGCCAGTCCTGCCGACGAAGCGACCGCCCACGGCAAAAAGAACGCCCGGAGCCTCAAGCGAGACTCCGGGCGCCGTGCGATGAGGGGAATCAGTGGATGGTGTAATCGGCCTTCACCACCGTGCTCGGCGTGCAGCCGGCCAGGATGCCGATGGCCTTCAGCGTGGCCGAACTCTTCAGCGTGATCGTCCCCGTGTACAGGGTTCCGTGCGTTGCCGACGGCGTCGAGCCGTCAGCGGTGTAATACACCTTCGCCCCTGGCGAACCTTCGTGGATCGTCACCGCCAGCGGGCCGGTGTAAGTGGTCGGTGGCGGAAGAAAGTACGGGTCGATCACCGCCCCGGCAATCAGCAGCGTGCCGTTCTGGTAGCTCAGCACATAGTTGGCGGCGGCCTGTGTCCCCTGCGCAATGGTGATCGCATAGAGCCCCACCGGGGATTTCGGGGTTGCCGTGGTGGCCAGCGCCGGAGCGCCCTTCAGTGCGGTGGCCGCGCTGTCGCCGTTGACCAGTCCCTTTGCCGTCCAGGTCAGGCTCGGCAACGCCGCGCCGGCCTTGATCGTCTTGTCGTCGGCAACCACCACCAGCGACGCCTTGTTTACCGCGATGCTGTGCGTGACCTGCGTGGCGGGGTTGTAGGTCGAGTTCCCGGGCTGGCTGGCCACCACTGCGATCGTCCCGGCCCCGGTCACGGTGAGGAGGTTGCCGGTCAGCTTCCCCGGGCCGGAGAGGACGGTGAAGGTCACAGGCAGCTTGGAGGTGGCCGTAGCGGAGAGGCCGATCGGCTTCACCCCGTAGGTGACCGGCGACTTGGGCGCCGCGAAGCTGATGCTCTGCGGGATCAGCACCTCCCACTTCCAAAGCGTGTTCAGGAAGCCTTCATCGTCGCTCGAGTCCGCTCCCTGGCCGCCGAAGAGCCAGAGTCGCCCGGCCGGATCGGTCCATCGCGCGCCGCCGGCCAGCGCGCCCGGGTCGTTCCCCGGCGCAAATTGCCCCAGACTCCCGTAAGAGGGCAGATTCCCGCCCACGTTCCCGCCCCCGCTCCACCCCCACTCGCCGTAGGTGCCCAGAGCGGGATCGAAGTCCCACACGTCGTTCAGCCGGACCGGCGTCGCTCCGGTGCCCATTCCTGCGCCGCCAAAGAGCCACAGATGGCCGTCCTTCCCGCTCCAGTACCCGCCGGGGATGCGCGCCCCCGGAAAGGCATCGGCGGAGAACTGATCGAAGGTGCCGTAGCTTCCCAGGGCCGCCACAGTGGTCGAGCCGCCCATCAGGGCCCACTCGCCCAGCTTTCCCAGCGACGGGTCGAAGACCCACAGGTCGTTCAGGTAGCCCTGGGTGTCCTGGGCATCGTACCCCTTCCCTCCTAACAGCCACAGCCGCCCATCCCGCGCCGTCCATGTGGAGGCGAAGTCCCGCGCCCCAGGCATGTTCGTCGCGGTAAAGCGACCTCGCGCGCCGTAGACGCCCGCCGCCTTCAGCGTCTTGGCGCCGCCCATCCAGGCCCATTGCCCGTGGTTGCCCCTGACCGGGTCGAAGACCCACAGGTCGTTCAGGTAACCGATCGACGCGCCCTCCCCTTTGCCAAAGCCGCCAAAGAGCCAGAAGCGCTTCGCCTGGTCCACCCAGCCCACGGCATACACGCGCCCGCCGGGCATATTTGTGGCGGCAAACTGGCCCGCTTTGCCGTAGACGCCGGAGTTGCTGGGCGAGAGCTTGCCACCCATCCACGCCCACTGGCCGCGTGTGCCGCGCGCCGGATCGAAGACCCAAAGATCGTTGTTGAAGTCCCCGCCGAACAGCCACATGCGGCCCGTCTGGTCGGTCCAGGCCACGGCGCCGCTCCGGGCCGCAGGCAGGTTGGCGTCGGAGAACTGGCCCTGGTCGCCCGCAACCCCGGCCTGGTTGATAATCTGCGTCCCGCCCATCCACGCCCACTGCCCGGCCGCGCCCCGCTTCGGGTCAAACTCCCATAGGTCGTTGAAGGAGCCCATGTGGGTGTTGGAGTCGTAGCCGAGCCCTCCAAAGAGCCACAGGCGCCCACCGCTATCCATCCACGCAGCAGTGTCCGAGCGGCCCCCGGGCCGGTTGGCCGCCGCAAACTGCCCCAGCGTGCCGTAGACTCCCACCGGGCCCTTGCCCTCGGGAATCGTGGTGTCGCCGCCCATGAAGGCCCATTGGCCTGCCTGGGCGTAAAGAAGATGCGATGCGAAGCAGAGCAGCAGGAGCAGAAGAACCGCGGCGCAGTTCCGCGCCAGTTTGGAACAACGAAATCGGAGAAAGGCGTTCATGGGGTTCCTTCGTCGTTGGATCGATTGGGATCCGCATCCATCCCGGGGCCGGCATCCGCGGATGCCGGCCCCCCCGGCTGAATGTGCTCAGTGGATGGTGTAGGTGGCCGAGTTGACCCAGCTATCGGTGCAGCCGGCGAGCACCGCGATGGCTTTTACGGTTTCAGACTTGTTGACATGGATGGCCGTTGTGTAGCGGGTTCCGTGGGTGGAGGACGGAGTGGAACCGTCCGCGGTGTAGTAGACGGCCACGCCGGGGGAGACGCTGGAGAGGGCGACCGTCTGGGCGCCGGTGTAGGTTCCCGCGGGGGGCTTGAAGGTGGGCCAGGCCAACCGGCCAATGACTTTAAGCGTTGCGCCTTTGAGGGTGAAAGAGTAGTTCGCGGAGGCGAGAGTGCCCATGTCGACAGTGATGGAGTAAAGACCGGCCGGGCACGAGGAGGTGGCGTTGGTGGAGAGCTTGGGCTTGCCGGTGACGGTGTTCGCCGCGGCGTCGCCGTTGACGAAACCGGTGATCGCATACGTGAGGGTGGGGACGGATCCGTTCTGTGGCATGGTCTTCGCATCCGCCGCGACCGTGAGCGCCGCCTTGGCGACGATGATGGAGCGCGTCACCTGCGGAGCGGGGTAATAGGTGGAGTTGCCGGCCTGATTGGCGGCGACGACGATGGTGCCCGCGCCGGTGATGGTGAGTGTCGACCCGCTCGTGCCGCTGACCTTGCCGGGGCCGGAGACGACAGAGAACGTAACAGCCAGGCCGGAACTGGCGGTGGCCGAGAGCGTCACGGGCTTGACACCATAGGTGACCGGTGAGGCGGGCTGGGGAAAGTTGATGGTCTGCGATTTGAGCGAGGCCGGGGGCTGGAAGGCCCACATGTCGTTCAGATTGGCGTAGTTGCGCTGGTAGTCGTATCCGGAGCCGCCAAAGACCCAGGCCAGCCCGCGGCTGTCAGTCCAGGCCGATCCGCCGGCGCGGCTGCCGGGCAGGTTGGCGCTGGAGAAGGAGCCGAGGGTTCCGTACTGCCCGCCAATGCCGCACATGCCGGCGCCCATGGTGCAGTGCGGCACCGTCGTGGCGCCGCCCATCCAGGCCCACTGGCCGTGCGCTCCGATCAAGGGTCTGAACTCCCAGACATCGTTCAGATAGGCCTCATAGCCCGTCTGGTCAATGCCCCAACCGCCTTCGAACCAGAGGCTCCCGCTGCTGTCGACCCAGGTCGCCGCAGCATCGCGTCCGCCGGGGACGTTGGCGGCGGCGAACTTGCCCAGCGTGCCGTAGACGCCGGGCGGTCCGCAGGACATGGATGTCCCGGGACAGACCCCGCCCAGCGAGGAGAGGCCGGCCATCCAGGCCCACTCGCCGTAACTGCCAAGAGCCGAATCGAAGACCCAGAGGTCGTCCAAAAGGCCGTTCTTGTCGGCGGAGTCCTTGCCGGCCCCGCCGAAGAGCCACAGCCGGCCGCCGGGTTCGGCCCAGGCCAGAGCCAGCGCCCGGGCTCCGGGGACATTGGCCGCTCCAAACTGCCCCTGCGTGCCGTAGACGCCGGGTGCTCCGAAGTCGGTGCCGGCCATGCTCTTCGACCCGCCCATCCAGGCCCACTCGCCCGCCGTACCCTTCGCGGAATCGAAGACCCAGAGGTCGTTGAGCGCGCCGCTGTTGCCGTCCCCGTCGTAGCCCTCGCCCCCGAAGAGCCACAGGCGGCCGGACGCGTCGGTCCAGGAGACGGCTTCGCTGCGGCCGCCGGGGGTGTAGTTCGGGCCAAACACGCCCTGACCGCCGTAGAAGCCCGCAACCTTGGGGCTGGTGTAGGTCTTCGGCCCGCCCATCCACGCCCATTGGCCACTCTTGCCCCGTGCCGGGTCGAACTCCCACAGATCGTTCAGTGCGAAGAAGTTGCCCGTCGAGTCCACGCCCCAGCCGCCGAAGAGCCAGAGCTTGCCGTTCTTGTCGGTCCAGCCCACGGCGGCGCGCCGGCCGCCGGGGGTATTGCCGTCGGCAAACTGCCCCTTGTTCCCGTAAACGCCTGGCTGGTCCTTGTAGGGTTTGTAGAGCAGATTGTTGCCCGCCAGCCAGACCCACTCCCCGTGGGCGCCGCGCACCGGGTCGAACTCCCACAGGTCGTTCAGGTCGCCATAGTCGTTCTTGGAGTCGATGCCGTAGCCGCCGAAGAGGTAGATGCGGCCGCCTGGGCCGGGAAAGGAGACCGCCTGGTAGCGGGCGCCGGGCGTGTTGGCGGCGTCCCAGGCGCCCAGTTTGCCGTAGACGCCGGGCTGGCCGGCCTTCTCGCTGCCCACCATCCAGGCCCATTGCCCGGACTGGGCCGGGGCAAAGGGAGAGAGAATCGCGAAGAAGAGAAGAGACGAGAGAGTGTTCAGCAGGATGCCGGAGAAGCCCGGCAAGGAATCTTGAAGGGAACGAGGCGCTGCTCGCATTGCAGCCTCCTTTGCCTGGGGGAGGAAACCGCAGCCCGATTCTACGCCTGCTTGGATGCTGGAAACGCGAGAAAAGTAGAGACGGGGTCAGTGGTCTAAACGGGAGAGACGGGCGGCGGAATCCCGGACGATTTTATATGGGTAGTATCAGAAAACCTTGACAAGAAGTCACTCAATCTGGCACCCTGAAATAGTCAGAATTCTATCCGGTTCACAGAGGAGCGTATGGGCAAGATTATCGGTATCGACCTGGGCACGACCAATTCGTGCGTCGCGGTGCTCGAGGGCGGAGAGCCCAAAGTCATTGCGAATGAAGAGGGTGCGCGCACTACGCCCTCCATCGTGGCGTTTTCGAAAAGCGGCGAGCGGCTGGTCGGCCAGGTGGCCAAGCGCCAGGCCATCACCAACCCCGAGAACACAGTCTTCTCCATCAAGCGCTTCATGGGCCGCCGCTACAACGAAGTGAACGACGAAATGAAGATGGTGCCCTTCAAGGTCACCCAGCAGGGCGACCACGTGGCCGTGCTGGCCCAGGGCAAGGAGTACACCCCGCCGGAGATCTCGGCGATGATCCTGCAAAAGCTGAAGAAGTCGGCCGAGGCCTACCTGGGCGAGCCGGTCACCGAGGCGGTGATCACCGTGCCGGCCTACTTCAACGACTCGCAGCGCCAGGCCACGAAGGACGCCGGCAAGATCGCCGGACTGGATGTGAAGAGAATCGTCAACGAGCCCACCGCCGCGGCCATGGCCTACGGCCTGGACAAGAAGGGCAAGGACGAGACCATCGCCGTCTACGACTTCGGCGGCGGCACCTTCGACATCTCCATCCTCGAAGTCAGCGAGGGCATGATCGAGGTCAAGTCGACCAACGGCGACACCCACCTGGGCGGCGACAATCTCGACCAGCGGATCGTGGACTGGCTGATCGCCGAGTTCAAGCAGGAGCACGGCCTCGACCTCACCTCCAAGGGCAACGAAATGGCCCTGCAGCGGCTGAAGGACGCCGCGGAGAAGGCCAAGATCGAGCTCTCGACCACGCTCGAGACCGAGATCAATCTTCCGTTCATCACCGCCGACGCCACCGGGCCCAAGCACCTGGTGCGCAAGCTGACCCGCGCCAAGCTGGAGCAACTGGTGGAGGACCTGCTGGAGCGGTCGATCGGCCCCTGCAAGCAGGCGCTCTCTGACGCCGGCGTCACCATCAGCCAGATCGACGAAGTGGTGCTGGTGGGTGGCCAGACCCGCATGCCCAAGATGCAGGAGTTGGTGAAGAAGGTCTTCGGGCGCGAGCCGCACCGCGGCGTCAACCCCGACGAGGTGGTGGCCGTGGGCGCGGCCGTGCAGGCCGGCGTGCTGGCCGGCGAGGTCAAGGACCTGCTGCTGCTCGACGTGACGCCGCTGACCCTGTCCATCGAGACGCTGGGCGGCGTGGCCACCGTCATGATCCCGCGCAACACCACGATTCCGACCAAAAAGACCGACACCTTCTCGACGGCGGCCGAAAACCAGACCGAGGTCGAGGTGCACGTGCTCCAAGGCGAGCGGCCGATGGCCGGGCAGAACCGCACGCTGGGCAAGTTCAAGCTGAGTGGCATCATGCCGGCGCCGCGCGGCGTGCCGCAGATCGAGGTCACTTACGACATCGACGCCAACGGCATCCTCAACGTGACCGCCAAGGACAACGCCACCGGCAAGGACACCCGCATCACCATCACCTCCAGCTCCGGCCTGAGCAAGGACGAAGTGGAGAAGATGGCCAAGGAAGCCGAGGCCCACTCCGCCGAGGACAAGGAGAAGCGCGAAGAGGTGGAGGCGCGCAACTCCCTGGACGGCATGGTCTACAACATCGAGAAGATGCTCAAGGACGCGGGCGACAAGATCCAGGGGCCGGAGAAGGACGCGGTCGAGGCCGCCCTGGCCGACGCCAAGAAGCTCCTGGAAAGCTCGCCGACCGTCGCGGAACTGAAGAGCGAGCACGAGCGGCTGACCCACGCCAGCCACAAGCTGGCCGAGGTCATGTACAAGGCGCAGGCGGCGCAGGCCGCGACCGGCGGCCCGGGCCAGACCGAGGCCGAGCCCCACGCCGAAACCAAGAAGGAAGGCGATGTCATCGACGCCGAGTACGTCGACGTGGACCCGAAGAAGTAGGACTGGCCGTCCAGGCATCCGCGCGCATCGCGCGCAAAAACACTCCGGGGTGGGCGGCATCGAGTCGCCCACCCCGCTTTTAAGCGCCCTTCCAGCTTGTCATCCTGAGCGACCGAAGCGTAGCGTAGGGAGTCGAAGGATCTGCGGTTGCTTCTTACAATGTCAGAGCGGCGGATCGACAATTGAGCAGACGCAGCCGGAATGCAACCGGATGGCCGGGCGAGGCTCGTACCCTCCCCGGTCGCCAAAGGCGAGGGACCGCGGGCACCCTCAACTCGAATTGGGGAAATCTCCAACTGAGATCGGCACCACCTGCCAGCAGGAGCTCGCCTCCCGCTTGAGTTTCAGCGTGAACACGGTCCGGCATTGGGAGCAGGGAAGGCGCGTGCCGGAGGGGCCGACGCGCGCCTATCTCGTCGTCATCGGCCGCGAGCCGGAGGCCGTTCAGAGGGCGCTCCGCACCGCCTGACCCTTCCTGCCGAAGTTTTCCCTCGCCAGCGCACCGATCCAGGGTGTTAGATGGGGGTGGGAACCGTCATTTTCCGGGGGAGGCGGCCAACTCCAGCTTCGTAACCAACCTCTACAGGGAGCAGGGGAGCGGATTCCTCTCCCCGTCTGCCGGTTCGGAGGTTGGTCATGGAAACCCATCGTTCTTCACGCGTCCTCGCACTGTTGATTCAGTCCACTCTTCCCTGTGCTGCGCGGCTGCTTCGGCTGTGCGGGGTGTTGCTGTTCACGGCGG
>JBAVMZ010000508.1:0-3984 GCA_049690595.1 Occallatibacter sp.
GGTTGGTCTTGGTGTCGGTGACGGTGCCGTCACCGTTGTCATGGTATCGGACACCACCATTCAACGCCCCAGCGTCAGCGGGACCAGCATCACTACCGCCGGCATTGACGCACAGGTGCGACAGGCATGCGAGGCCTGCCATGCACGTCCCATTGGGAAAGCAGGAGCCGCCCTCGGTTCCCTGCTGCAGGGCGGAGCCACCACAGCCCAGACTCAACAGACCGGCCAGCAGGGCAATCATGGACACGGTCGATAGGTGCTCTTGCCGCACAACTGCCACCGTCACCGAGGCTTGAAACCCCGGACGAGTGAGGATCGGCGGTGGGCGCTCGGTGGCGGGTTGGTCACCGATGGCAGGCAGGACGACGAAGCAGCGATCGGCAGGACTGCGGCGTAGGCAGTATTCATCGGATGAGCGCAGGGCGGCGGTTGCCGACGTGGCGACGTTGACGCTCACGAAGGCAGCGATGAAGCACGACATGCCGGTGAGCACGTTGTGCAAGTGGGTGAAGGCGAATCCCGAGGTGACCGCGGTCGGAGCGGTTACCGCGCAGACTGCTCGACGGGTGTTGGGCGGGGTCGTGGGGGGCAAGCCAGTTCGACCGGCACTGTTGGCGAAGCCGAGGCCGGCGAAGCGGTACACGCCGAGCCAACGTGCGCAGATCCTCGAGGATGCAGCCAAGGACGGGCCGACGACGGCGTCGAAAAGGCACGGCGTCAGTCGCTTCGCCATCTACGACTGGAGCAGGAAGGTGGCACGTGCAGCGACGGGGGTGGGCTCGTCGCCGACGAGCGGGCCAGCGCCCGCAGAGGTTGAGACGCAGCGTGACCTGGAGATCCTCGGAGAGTGGAAGAAGCATCCCGGGCTCGGGCCGAGCCAGATCCGCAACCAGCTGCGCGCGAAGTGCGTGAAGGTCTCGGTGACCACGGTCCGCCGCGTCATGGAGGACGCGGGCTACCGGCCGCCCAAGGTCCAGCGGCAGCCGCACGACCAGCGCTACGAGGCCGTGCGTCCGAACCACATCTGGCACCTGGACTTCGTGCACCGTTTCATCAATCGAGCGACGACCTTCACGCTGATCCTCATCGACGATCACTCGCGCTACGTGGTGGGGCACGGGGTGGACGAGGCCGAGCGCGCCGACATGGTGATTGAGACCTTCGAGGACGCGGTACGTCGTCACGGCAGGCCGGAGATGGTGATGCACGACAAGGGTGGCGCCTTCTGGTCCTGGCGCGGGATCTCGCGCTTCACCGCACTGCTGACGGAGCTGGGCATCGACCAGATCGTCGCCGAGCACAAGGAGTGGAACGGGAAGGTGGAGGTCTTCAATGCCAACCTGCACAAGGAGCTCTTCAACGTGCAGCGCTTCGTCGACCTGGCCGAGATGAAGCGCCGGCTCTCGGCGCACCTGCACTTCTACAACCATGGGCGCACGCACCACGCGCTGGGCGGCCTGCTGGTGCCGGCGGACCGTTACTTCGGCCGCGCGGAGGAGGTGCTCGCACGCATCGAAGCCGGGGTGCCCCGAGACGCCTCCGACGCGCTCGAGCTGCGCGACCGGTGCCTCGAACTCTTCAAGGTCGCCAGCAAGAACGGCGTCCCTGAGATCTGGCTGATGGGGCAGCGGCTGCTGCCGCCACCTGGCTGAAAACGATGGAGGTCCTCGGCTGGCTGCGGCAAGGAGAGGTTACGAGGCCAACTCCTACCGCAAACAGCAAAGGACCGATGACAGCCATACCTGATTCGAGCCCCGCGATCGCGCCTTCTGTGATCGCGGGGCTCTTGCTTGCCGCACGCGACCACCAGCTCTTGCTCGGCCTGCCCAGCGCGAGCGCCGAACGGATCGTCGAGAAGACAGGTGCCAGACGCAGCAGCGCCTACGAGGCCAAAGCCAAGCTTCTGGAGGCGCTCTCTTCTCTCGTGCGCCCCGCCGGTCGGCCACCTGCTCCGGCCTCGCCGCCCTCGCCGAAGGTCGAAGCGCTCACCCGCCAGGTCCTGCGCTTCCTGCTCGATCACCCGGGCTGTGTCCACGGCGGGGCCGAGCATCGCCACTACTCCGACTCCTTCCGCCGGCTCGTCCTCGACCTCCGCGAGAAGCATCCTGACCTCGGCGTGGAGGGACTGGCGCACGCCATCGAGGTACCCGTCGACACCTTGCGCGACTGGCTGCGCACCGGTGCACCGCCCGCGCCTGAGGCGCCCGAGACCGACCCCACCGCCTGGGCCAGCAGCAACCTCCATGTGCAGACCGTCCTCGTCGAGTGGGACACCTGGGAGGGCGGCTTCGTCGCTTTCTGCGACCACGTCGCCAAGCACTTGCGCGTGCCCTACAGGCGCTCGGCCATCGCCGCCATCCTCGCCGCGCACGGCGTCCGCCTGCGACGGCGTCGAGAAGGCCGCTCGCCCGACGAGAAAGCCCTGCGCGAGTCTTTCGAGACCTTCTTCCCTGGAGCGCAATGGGTCGCCGACGGCACCCCAGTCGTCGTCACCTTCTTCGGAGAGCGCTTCGGCTTCAATTTCGAGCTGACCGTCGATGCGCACTCCGGCGCCTTCACTGGCGTCTCGGTCCGCGACGAGGAGGACAGCGCCGCTCTCATCCAGGCCGTCGAGGACGGCAAAGACACCACCGGTGCCCCGCCCCTGGCCGTGCTCGTGGACAACCGGCCGTCCAACCTGACGCCCGAGGTCGGCGAGGCACTGGGCAGCGACCAGACGGTGCTCATCCCGGCCACCAAGGGCCGCCCCCAGAACAAGGGCCACGTCGAAGGCGCCTTCGGGCTCTTCCGCCAAGCGGCCCCTCCGCTCGTGCTCGATGGGAAAAACGAGCGCGAAGCGGCGCGAGAGCTGCTCCGCCTGGTCATCACCACCTGGGCGCGCACGCTCAACCATCGCCCGCGGGCCGACCGCGCCGGCAAGAGCCGCGTCGACCTCTACTCCGACAAACCCACGCCGGAGCAGATCGCCCAGGCGCGCACCGCGCTCGCGGAGCGACTACGTCGCCAGGAGGCCGCCCGACGCACGCTCCAGGCGCGGCAAGATCCCATCGTGCGCCAGACCATCGCCGCCGCCTTCGCTCGACTCGGCATCGCCGATCCCGGCGGACACATTCTCGACGCGATGGCCGCCTATCCGCTGTCTCCCGTGGTCGACGGCGCCGCCGTCTTCACCGGCAAGCGCGCCGCGGGATCCCTGCCGCGCGACCTCGACATCCCCGGTCGATACATGCTCGGCATCGTGCGCAACATCGCCGAGCAACGAGAGGGCGAGCTGATCTCCGACGCCATGCTCCGCGCCCGCCTCGAAGCCCAGGATGCGCTGCTCGCGCCACTCATCCAGCGCCGCAACCTCGTCGAAAAGGAGGCCACGGACGCGCAGACCGTCACGCGCTTCGTGGATTCCGCGCTCGACACCGACCGTCACATCGATCGCCTATTCTGGCTCTCTGCCGCCGGCGACCATATCCGCAACGCCTCGACGGCCATGCGACCAGTGCTCTTTCGCCTCGGCACTCGCCGCATCAACGCCGCATCTCGTGTCCCGTACCGCGAGCGGCTCAATGCCACACGCTGGCTCGCTCACACGGCGGTGCCTCTGCAATGAACACTCGGGCATTGGCTGGCATCGTCGAAGCCGCCAAGTCCCGCAGAGGGCGCGGAGCCGCGCCGCGCGCGTAGGCCGCTTGATGACCCTTTCGACTCGGCGCTCCGCGGCAGCCCGCAAGGTAAGTCGCGCGGGGGCCGAACGGCCCCCCTCTCTCCTGTCCGACAGACAACCAATCCATCACCCTATAAGCCCGACGCGGCGACGCACTGAACCTGGAGTCCGGAATTCACCCTTGGAAGGTGTTTGACAAGCGCAATTAGCGCCACACGCTGCTTGAATTGCTTAGTGATCGCGGGCCGTTGAGGTCGATCGCTGGCTGGGCCGTTGACGGCTTGCCCGTCGCGCCGGTATCGGTTACAATGATACCATCATGAGGC
>JBAVMZ010000509.1:0-10843 GCA_049690595.1 Occallatibacter sp.
GGTCGAGACCGCGCACGGTGGCCACTGCGCCTACCTCTCGCGCGACCCGGGCAACGAGATCCACTGGGCCGAGGCCACCGTGGTCCGCTACCTCAAGTGGCTGGAAGACGGGGCAAATGGAAGCTGACTGGGAGTTCGAGATCGGAGCGGGCGCGCCTGTCATCGAAGCGTGCTGGGAGGCGCGCTGGCCCGGCTACGTCGACCTCCGGCTGGCCCCCGAGCGCCTCCGCGAGATCCCGGAGGCTATGGCGCTGCCGGCGCTGGGCCGCGCGCTCTCGGCGCTGAACGGCCCGCGCGCCCCGCTCTGGACCAGCAAGTGCGACTTCTGGCCCCAGCTCGACCCCGGCGAGTTCGATCCGGACGAGATGGACGCACCAACCGGTGAGGCCGCCTGCGCCGCTGGCTGCTACATCGACCTGCTGCCGCGCAACGACCAGACGTGGCCCACTTCGGCGATGGCCGAGGCGGCCTGCCGGCGGCTCTGCCAGGCGTTGCGGGCTCACCCGCTGCGCTCCTGCCGCGTGGACCTGGTCCTGCGCCGCGCCCGCATGAGCGCGGACGATTTCGATACGGGAATCACGGCCTATGTGACCGGCTGCGGCGCCACGCCGGAGGCAGCCGTCGCCGCGCTCTCGGCCGCGCTCGATGCCTTTGCCGGCACTCTCGGCGGCAACAATGCAGCCGCTCTAGCCGGTTCGCCGCTACAATGAAGAAGCGTGGGCGCGTAGCTCAACTGGATAGAGCACCGGCCTTCTAAGCCGGGGGTTGCAGGTTCGAGACCTGCCGCGCCTACCACCCACCCCGCACATTCGAGGATTCCGCGTCAAAGCGGTTGCATGGCCGCTGTATCCGGTAGCCGCGGTATCGGAAACCAGGCGGTGGAGGGCTGCGGCGCGATCTGTCGCACCAGGAAGGCCGGGGTCGATCCGCCGCACCCATGCTGGCGCGACTCCGGATCGATCCCGGCCTCCGGAGCGATCGGCCGCAAGCGCCCTACTGCGCCGTGACGGTGAACGTCGCCGCCGGCGCGCCCCAGAAGGCTGGACCCACCGCCGTCACCGTCACCTTGCCCGCGGTCGACGGAAGCGTCAGCGTCACCTGCGCGTTGCCGCCGGCATCGGTGCGGACGATGCGCTGGCTCAGCGTGCCGGCCGAGGCGGTAAAGAGCAGATCCTCACCCGCCGCGCCTGCCCCCGAAGAGCCGGGCACGAAGGTCGCCGTCAGCTTCACCGTCGAGCTCTTCGGTGCGCTCTGGCCGTCGCCGCTCTTGGTCAGCGTCGCCGCCGGCACGGTGGCCAGCACCCATCCCTGCTGCGTCTGCACGGCGCCGCCCGAGTCCTTCGCAGTCACGGTGAACTGGTAAAGCCCCGGCGTGGAGGGCGCGGTGATGGTGATGAGGCCGTTGCCGCTGGAAGTGGCCGTGGCCGGCGAGATCTTCGGCTGGGTCAGGGTCAGCTTGAGCCCGCCCGTGCCGGTGGCCGAGGTCATGGTCACCGTGCCCGTGCCAGAAAGCAGCGTGGGCGCAATGGTGACGGTCGACGAGGTGTTGGCCATCAGCGTGTCCGGGTTCAGGTCCCACTCCTCCGCGGCCGGCGTCGGGCTCTTGCCGCCGAGCACCAGCAGCGTGGCCGAGTACGGCGCGAAGATCTGCGTGCCCAGCCACGACTGCGCGCCCGAGGCCACAATGGCCGTCGGCTTGGCCGAGGAGAGCGTGTAGCTCTTCATGGTGGAGGGCGTGAAGCCTTCCAGGTTGAAGCTGACCGCGGCGGTGTTCGAGGGGTCCTTGTTCAGGACCATCAGCGTCATCGCATCGCCGGCCTGGTCCATCGAGGCGTAGACCGAGAAGAGATTCGGGTCGCTGTCGCTGGTGGCCTCGACGGAAAGCGGCAGGAAGCCGTTCTTGGCGCCGTCCGGGTTGCGATAGAGCAGCAGCGCCTCGTAGGCCGGCGTGGCCTGGGTGGCGGCTGTCCAGCGCGAGGCGCCCCACATCCGCTCCCGGCCCAGGATGCCGTAAGCGTCGGCGTCCACCAGGCCGGTCGAGAAATCCGACTCACCCTGCCCGGAGTAGCTCGAGCCGTCCATCACCGTCGCCCCGCTCCATTCGGTGAAGCTGGCCGGCGTGCCCGGATAGATGGTGTTGGCCAGCGCCCGCATCCGCGGAATCACAAATGCGACCGTATGGTCCGGCTCAATGCTCGTGGTCCACTTCTGGTTCACCGTGCCCGACTCACTCACGTAGGTTGGGTCCCACCACTCCCGCGTGGTGCGCAACGCCCCGGCGCGCACCTGCGCGATCGTCAATCCGCTGGTGCTCGGTCCGTTGAAGTACGCATGCACATCGAAAACGTCAAGGGATCGCGAGCCGGCCACCTGGTCGTTGTACCAGATCTCGTTCAGCAGCCAGGGCAGGAAGTCCAGGCCGCCGTGGTTGGGCTTGTCGTTGCCGTTGGCTCCGTTCCAGTAAAACCACCAGCAGCAGAAGACCGGCGCCAGGCGAACGGCCTTGGGGTCGTAGACCTTGACGGCGTGGCCTTCCTTCACGATGGCCGCGGCCAGCTCGTCGTAGCCGGTCGGCTCAGGATGGATGTCGCGGTGCGTGCCGCCCCAGATATCCGGCTCGTTGTCCAGGTTATAGAAGTGCGGCTGCGTGCCGTAGTTGGGCGCAATGGCCGCGAGCCATTCGTTCCGGTAGATGCTGCCCGCCGGATCGCCGGACGAGGGCTCGTCCAGCAGTCGAAGGTTGGCGTCCGTCGGATCGTTGCCCGTGATCGGCGTGTTGCAATCCGGCTTCAGCCCATCGCCGGCGTCGGAGTTCCACGGGTCGGCGGAGCACTGCGCGCCGTATTTCTTCACTGAGAAGCTCCAGCCGCTGGTCCCGTTGGCTACCCACTCCAGCATGGGAATCGTCATCAGCGGCGAGCCGCTGGCCCCGGCGATCTGGGTAATGAAATCAGCCGAGTTGGGCGTGCCCCAGGAATAATCCTCGAAGTACCAGTCGGCGTCGATATTCTTGGCGTTCAGCTTCCAGTTGTAGCGCGAGGCGTTATTGCCGCCCCAGCGCGTGAGCGTGAGGCCGCTGCTCGCAACGTACGCGGCCGACGGCGGAAATGCGGCGCCGTAGATGTAGGGGCTGATCGCGTGCCGGTTCGCCAGTGTGTTCACCGTGGCGTTGACCGACGTCCCCTGGCTGAGCGGCGTGGCGCTGGCCTGGTTCGAGACCGGGCTGGTAGCGACTGTGTCGGCGGCGGCCACTACGTAGTAGTAGGTCACGCCGCCCACGATGCCGTTGCTCGCCTTGTCCGTGAACGCGGTCGTGGTAACAGTGGCCACCGTTTTGTAGCCGGAGCCGGTGACGATGGAGCGCTGCACCAGGTACTTGGTGGCGCCGGTCGAGCCGGTCCACTGGAGCGTGACCTGGTTGATGCCGGCGGCGGCGGTGAGCCCGCTGGGCGCGGCAAAGGCCGGCGTGGCGCTTACCTGCGCGGAGTTGGGGCCGGCGCCCGAGGAGTCCTCGCCGTTAACCACGTAGTAGAAGGTCTGGCCGGGAACCAGTCCGCTGGACACCGTATCGGTGAAGGCGGCGGCGCCGACGGTGGCCACCACCGCGTACTTCGAGCCAGAGACCGCCGAGCGCGAGACGTTGTATTTGGTGGCGCCGGGCGAGGCCTTCCAACTCAGGCTCACCTGCGCGACGCCGGGCGTCGCCTTCAGGCCGGCCGGGGCGGCGGGCAGCAGCATGGCCGCGACCGGGGCCGAGGCGGGGCTGGTGGCAAGGCTGTCCACCGCGGCCACCTCGTAAGAGTACTTGATGCCGGCGACGAGACCCACGCTGTCGGTAAAACTGGTGGCGCTGGTCTGCTTCACCTGTTTGTAGCCGGAGCCGGCCGAGCGCGACACGATGTACTGGGTGGCCCCGGACGAACTCTTCCACTGGAGCGCGATGCTGGTGACGCCGGCCGTCGCCATCAGGCCGGTTGGCGCGGCAAAGGTCGGCTTGGCGGAAACCGATCCCGAGTTGGCGCTCTCAACGGAGCCATTGAGGGCGCTCACCTTGTAATAGCTCACCACGCCGGGGATGAGGCTCGTGGCGGGCGTGTCCGTGAACGCGGCCGCGGTGACCGTGGCGATGGTGGCATAAGTCCCGGTGGCCTGCAGGCTGCGCTTCACATGGTACTTGGTGGCGCCGGAGGCGGCGTTCCAAACGAGCTTTACCTGGGCTGCGCCTGCGGTCGCCTTCAGGCCGGTGGGCACCGGCGGCGCGGAGGCGGCAAGGGCGGCGGAGTGCAGAAGGAGGACGAGCGCGGCGGCCGGAAGCAGGCGGAGGGGAGAGAGCAGACGCATCGGGGCAATCCTTTGGGGAGGCACTGTATCCCACTATTCAGTATCCCATCGGCGAGCACAGGCGGTCCCCTCTATTTTGATGCGCAGGCCCGGCGCCGGGTTTGTCCTGTCCCAAAACGGAAAGCGGCGCGACCCGTCTGGGGGCAGCGCCGCTTCTGTCTTTCCGGAATGCAGGTCCTGTGCGGCCTGTGTTTAGAACAGGTTCCACAGCGACTGGTTGTAGACCTCGTGGTGGTACTGCACCTCGGAGTCCTTGACGAAGGTTCCCAGGTTGCGCGGTGAGCGATCGGCGGCGGCTTCCTTCAGATCCACGTAGCGCCCCTGCACGTCGGCGCCGAGGATCTCCTCGATCCACTTGGAGGCCTTGAAGTCGGCGATTGCCTTGTAGATGGAATCCGGCAGGTAGCGGCCGCCCTCGCGCAGGTTGGCGTCGGTGGAGATGACCCCGTCGATGCCGGTCTTGAAGATGCCGTAGAGCGAGAGGTACGGGTTGGCGTCCGGCGCCACCGCGCGAACCTCGGTGCGCATGGACCGGTGGTTGCCGATGGGCACGCGGATCATGGCGCCGCGATCGACGGCCGACGCGCGAATCTGGTTCGGCGCTTCGAAGTGCGGGTCCAGCCGCCGATAGGCATTCACGCTCGAGTTGAAGATCAGGCACAGGTCCAGCGCATGGCTCAGAATGCGGTCCAGGAAGTTCCAGCCGAACTGCGAGAGCTGCTCCTCGCCCTTCTCGTCCCAGAAGAGGTTGGTCTTGCCCTGCGAAACCGAGACGTTGGTGTGCATGCCGCTGCCGTTGACGCCCACCACGGGCTTGGGCAGGAAGCAGGCCGTGTAGCCCATGTTGTTGGCGATCTGGCGGCAGAGCAGCTTGTAGAGCTGAATCTGGTCGGCCGCGGCCACCACTTCCGCGTAGCCAAAGTTGATCTCGAACTGCGAAGGCGCCACCTCGGGGTGGTCCTTCTCGTTCTGGAAGCCCATGGCGCGCTGCACTTCGGCCGCGGTGTCGATGAACTGGCGCAGCGGGTCCAGCGGCAGCACGTGATAGTAGCCGCCGGTGTTGATGAACTCGAACTTGCCCGTCTCGTGGAAGCGGCGCTCGGCGTCCTTGCCGGCAAAGAGGAAGCCCTCGATCTCGGTGGCCGCGTTCAGCGTGTACTGCTTCTCGGCGAAAAGCTTCTCGGCGTAGCCCTTGAGAACGCCGCGCAGGTCGCCCGAGTACGGCGTGCCGTCCTTGTCGATGACGTTGCCGAATACCAGCACCTTGCCGTTGCCGAAGATGTCGGCCGGCACCCAGTAGAAGGCGGCCCAGTCGATGCCCAGGCGCAGGTCCGACTCCTTCTGCGCGGTGAAGCCGCGGATCGACGAGCCGTCGAAGGTCAGGTTCTCGTAGGCGCCAAGAAGGAACTTCTTGTCGTAGTCGAGCAGGTGCAGCCGGCCTTCGAGATCGGAGAACAGCACGGTCACGGCCTTGATGCGCTTCTCGTCGCGCAGATACTTCAGCCGCTTCTCGCGGATCTCGTCCATGGGAACGCGATTGGCGCGATCGGCCTTGGCTGACAGATTCAACTCTTCCAGCTCCTCGTACGAGAGGGCGAGAAAATTGCGGTAATCAGTGGACATGGATCTCCTTCGTGGCGGATGAGGTTGAGCTCGCGCGGTGCATGGCGCTCGAGACTGTTAAGGCTTTGAGAATAGCCTAACCCGGAGAAGCCGTTCCGGCACAAGAATTTCGTCGGGATTGCCTCCGGCGAAGGCCCGCACAGGGGCGGCACGAGCCGGCCGGCGCTGGCCGCGGCCGCGGATTCCGGTTCCTGCCAGCGGGCGCGCTGGGATACTCTTGTGCCAAGGAGTGGCTCCCCGAAGATGCTGAAAACTCTCCGCTTCCCGCTCGCCGCACTGGCCGCGGCCGCTGTTGCCCTGTCGCTGACGCAGGCCCAGGAACCGCCCAAGGACGACTTCATCCGCTCGCATTACACCAAGTACGAGTACCGCATTGCGGTGCGGGACGGAAAGCGCCTGTTCACCGCTGTTTACGTGCCTAAGACCGAGGCCTTCCCGGCCGGCGCCGGCCCCTTCCCCATCCTGATGGACCGCACCCCCTACTCCGTCGGCCCCTACGGCGAAGACCAGTACCCCCGCCACCTGGGCCCCAGCGAGGAGTTCGAAAAGTCGGGCTACATCTTCGTCTACCAGGACGTGCGCGGACGCTGGATGAGCGAGGGCGAGTTCCAGGAGATGCGTCCGCACATCGACGAGAAGCGCTCGCCCGCCGACGTCGATGACGCCTCGGACACCTACGACACCATCGAGTTCCTGCTCAAGCACGTCGAGAACAACAACGGCAAGGTGGGCATCTGGGGCATCAGTTATCCCGGCTTTTACACCTCGGCCTCGATCATCGATTCGCACCCGGCCCTGGCCGCCGCCAGCCCCCAGGCGCCCATGACCGACCTCTTCCTGGGCGACGACGCCTATCACGGCGGAGCCTTCATGCTGGCGGCCAACTTCGGCTTCTACTCCGTCTTCCGTCCCAGCCACAACCCGGAGACGCCGCACCCCACCGTCGGCTTCGACTTTGGCACGCCAGACCACTACCGCTTCTATCTCGACGCGGGCAGCATCGCCAACCTCGAAAAGCAGTATCTGAAGGGCGAGAGCTGGCTCTTCGACGACCAGGCCTTTCACTCCACTTACGACAGCTACTGGCAGCAGCGCGACCTCTCGCGCCACATGAAGAACGTCAAGTGTGCGGTGCTGGTGGTGGGCGGCTGGTACGACGCCGAGGACCTCAGCGGACCCTACCGCACCTTCTACGCCATCGGCAAGTTCAACCCGCGGACGCCGGCGACGCTGGTCGAAGGACCCTGGGTCCATGGAGGCTGGTCGCGCGGCGAGGGCTCCCGCCTGGGCGACGTGCAATTCAACTCGAAGACCGCCGAGCACTTCCGCCAGGAGATCCAGTTCCCCTTCTTCGAGCATTACCTGAAGGGCAAAGGAAAGGAACTGCCCAGGGCGGAGGTCTTCGAGACCGGAACCAACGTCTGGCGCAGCTTCGACGCCTGGCCGCCCAAGGCCGCCGCCCCACGGACCCTCTACTTCCACGCCGGAGGGAAGCTGAGCTTCGAGCCGCCCACCGAGACCGCGGCGAAGGACGAGTACTTGAGCGACCCGGCCCACCCGGTTCCCTTCGTCGGCTACACCACGGACACGGTGCCCCAGCGATACATGGTCGACGATCAGCGCTTCGCCAGTTACCGGCCCGACGTGCTGGTCTACGAAACCGACCCGCTCGAGGAGGACGTGACCATCGCCGGCCCCATCTCGCCCCGGCTCACCATCGCCAGCACCGGCACGGACTCGGACTTCGTGGTCAAGCTCATCGACGTCTACCCGGAGAACTACCCCGACCCCGACGGGACCTCCGAGGGTAGCAAGCGCATCACCGACGCGCCGCCGCTGCACATGGGCGGCTACCAGCAACTGCTTCGCGGCGAGCCCTTCCGCGCCAAATTTCGCAACAGTTGGGAGAAACCCGAGCCGCTCAACCCCGGCGTGCCCACGGCGCTCGCCTTCGAGATGCCCGATCTGATGCACACCTTCCGCCGCGGCCACCGCATCATGGTGCAGGTCGAGAGCTCCTGGTTCCCGCTCACCGACCGCAACCCGCAGAGCTTCACCGACATCCCCCACGCCAAACCCGAGGAGTTCCGCAAGGCGACCGAGACGGTCTTCCGCCAGAAGAACTCGGCCTCCGGCGTCGAGGTGCTGGTGCTGCCGCGCGAGTAATAAATGCGGGGCTATGTAACCCGTGCGTTCTGAGCCTCTTCCGCGTCTGGAGGGATAAAGAAGATCAACGGAACTCCCATTGCCTTGATGTACCTTTGAGTTAACTGCGGGTTTTTGCCGGGATGCGCGGCGAGTGGCCTATACCGGTTCCAGAATAGCTGTACCCCGGAAGCAGCGCCCTCAAGTGGCATTTTCCTTAAGAAAATGCCACCTTGCACGATGCAGCAAGGACACGTAAATTCTGGAACCGGTCTGGAAGAGTCGCAGCCCGGTTCGCCCCCGCGGCTGAGCAGCGCGGCGCCTGAGCTTCACACAGCCCGTCGGGACAGCTCCGGCAATCGGGGCAAGAGAGGTCAGGAACAATGAACGGCAAGTTTCCCCAACATGTCGCCAGCACTCTGCTTCTTGCGCTGTGCACGGTTCTGCCCGCGGCTGGCGCCACCGCCACGACGACCAGGCTGAGCGCCTCCACCACCACGCCCTACACCGGCGCCACTGTGACGCTGACCGCCGCCGTCTCGCCCTCCGCTGCGACGGGCAAGGTGATTTTCTACGACGGCAAGACGGCGCTGAGTACGGTTACACTCTCCGCCGGGAAGGCAATGCTCTCGACCGCCTTCAAAAAGGCCGGCACGCACCAGGTGTCCGCGGTCTACCAGGGCTCCGCCAGTTACAAGACCAGCTCCGACACGCTCACCATCACGGCTGTCACGCCGAAGGCGACCGACACCGTGCTGAAGGCCTCCCCAACCGAGCCGATCGCCGGGGCCAGCGTAACGCTGACCGCCACCGTCTCGCCGGTTCCCTCCTACGGCCAGGTGGCCTTCCGGGACGGCAGCACGACACTCGCCCAGGTGGCGCTCACCGCGGGCACGGCGGTGCTGAAGACCTCTTTCAGCAAGACCGGCGCGCACAAGCTCACCGCCGCATTCGAAGGCACGGAGGCTTATACCGCCAGCACCTCGAGCACGGTCACTGTCACCGTCGTCGAGCCCAAGACCACCACGACCACGCTTACCACGTCGAAGACCACGCCGGCGCAGAACGAAAGCGTGAGCCTGACAGCCAAAGTGAACCCTGCGGCAGCCACTGGCGCCGTGACCTTTCTCGAAAACAGCTCCGCGATCGGCACGGCCACGCTCTCCGGCGGCGCGGCGGCGCTCAAGACCAGCTTCCCCGCGGCGGGCGCCTACTCGCTGCGGGCCGTCTACGCCGGCGCCTCGCCCTACGGTGGCTCCAGTTCGTCCATAGTCGAGGTGTACGTCAACTCCACCGTTAGCGGCGGAGCCTGCGGCCTCCAGGACAGCCAGAACGGCGCCTACTCGACCGCCGCCGCGGCCTTCTCGAGCGGCGGCAACTACCTCTACACCCCCTCGTTCCACGTCTCCGGCGACAACGAAAGCGCGGTCTGCGCCGAGGATGGAGGCACGACCGTCACGCTCCTCCGGCCGGCGATCGTCTCCTCCGGCAACGGCGCCAGCCAGGGCGACTCCAGCTTCTACGGCACCTCTGCCGCGGTGCTGGCCTACGGCGCCAGCGACGGCTCAACCGGCAGCGGCTCCATCAACGTCACCGGCGGCAGCATTGAAACCAGCGGCGCCTATGCCAACGGCGTCTTCGCCTCCGGGCCCCAGGCCACCGTCAACATCTCCGGCACGGTCATCAAAACCACCGGCATCAATGCCCACGGGCTGGACGCGGCCATGGGCGGCATCCTCAACATCACCGGCGCGACCGCCACCACCACCTCCGCATCGAGTTCGGTGGTGGCCACCGACCGAGGCGGCGGCACGGTCACGGTGATCGGCGGCAGCTACACCGCCAGCGGCCAGCGCTCGGCCGGCATCTACTCCACTGGCGTGGTCACGGTCCTGGGCGGCAACTTCACCGCGAAGAACGCCGAGGCCGTCGTCGTGGAGGGCGCAAACTCGGTGACCATCACCGGCGACAGCGCGACCTACGGCACGGCGAACCTGAGCGGCGCTTTCGGCGACGGCCGCGGCATCTTCCTCTACCAGAGCACCTCAGGCGACGCCGCGGCGGGCGGTGGGACCTTCATCATGACCGGCGGCTCGCTCAAGTACACCTGCGACGCCACCGCCACCGCAAGCTGCGCCAGTGGCTCCGCGGCTCAGGGACAGAACAACCCGGCCACCCTCTTCTCCGTCGCCAACACCACGGCCTCGATCACCCTCGACACCGTGGCGGTGACCAACAACACGCGAAGCGCGGCCCACGCAAACGGCACGCTGCTGACCGCCGCCGCGCTGAACTCCGGCACATGGGGTCAGGCCGGCCAGAACGGCGGCAACGTGACCTTCACCGCCAGGGGCACGGCGCTCAAGGGCGACGTCATCGTGGACTCCATCAGCACCGCCGGGCTCACCCTCGCCCAGAACAGCAAGGGCAAGAGCTCCTCGCTCACCGGCGCCATCGACACTGCCGGGACCGGCAAGAGCGTCTCGCTCACCCTCGACTCGAACAGCACCTGGACCGTAACCGGCGCCTCCTACCTCACCTCGCTCAACGGCCTCAAGCTCAACGGCAAGATCGTCGAGAACATCGAAGGCAACGGCCACTGCGTCTACTACGCCGGCACGGTCAACAACTCGGGGAGCGCCACCGTCTACACGCTCAGCGGCTCCAAGGGCGGCCGCCTGGCCCCCAAAGGCGCCACCGGCCTCGCCTGCGAATAACCCCGCGCCGGGCAGCC
>JBAVMZ010000510.1:0-3857 GCA_049690595.1 Occallatibacter sp.
GTCACCCGCTGTGGGCCCGGCGCGCGCTCGATGCCGTCCAGCGCGGCCAGCACCTCGGCCACGTTGCGGGGGCGGTCGTCGCGCTCCTTGGCCAGCAGCTTCAGCACCAGCGCTTCGAGACCGATCCAGGCCCCCAGCTCCGGGCGCAGGCGGCTCGGAGCGGGCGGTGCGGTGAATTTGTGCTCCTCGGCCCAACCCTCGTAGCTCTCCGCGTCGAAGGCCTGCCGTCCGGTGAGCATCTCGAAGAGCACGCCGCCCAGCGCGTAGAGGTCGGTCCTGCCGTCCAGCTCGGCCGAGCGCAGCCCCCGCCACTGCTCCGGCGCGGCATAGGCCCAGGTCAGCAGCGAGGCGCCCGTCCGTGTCCGCGTGGTCGAGGCCTCCTTGGTGGCCACGATGCCGAAGTCGGCAATCTTCGGAACCCAGCGGTCTGCCTCGCGCGCCAGCAGAATGTTCTCCGGCTTGATGTCGCGGTGGACCATGCCGCGGGAGTGCGCCGCGCCCAGCCCCTTGGCAATGCCCCGCGCCAGCTCCAGCGCAAGCCCCACGTCGAAGGGCCGGAGCGCGCGGGTCATGAACTCACGCAGATCGGGGCCGTCGACGAACTCCATGGCGAAGAAAAGGGAGTTGTCTTCCGCCAGCTCCAGGTCGCCGGAGTCGACGACATGGGGATGCCGGATCTGGTGCAGGGTCTTCACCTCGCGCCGGAAGCGCGCGGTGAACCCCTGGTCGCCGGCCCACTGCCGCGAGAGAAACTTCAGTGCCCGCGGTTCTTCCATGAGCGTATGGTCGGCCAGGTAGACCGAGCCCATCCCTCCCTCGCCCAGCTTGCGCACGATGCGATAGGTGCCCCGGATGAGCATCCCGGGCTTCAGGTCGAGAATCTCGCTGAGCAGGATGCCATGGGTCGGGCAGTTCTCCAGGTGGTCAGGGAAGCCGGTGCGGCAGTGCGGGCAGTACTTCATCTTTGGGCTCACCTTTCGGCCCCGCTGCGGGTCAGCACGATTCTCCCACCGCCAGCCGCCGGGCGCAATCGAAGGTCCCTACTTGACGACTGAACTTCCGGGTCGTCATACTCCCGGAAAGTGCCCGGTCCGGAGGGTTCTCTTCCCTGCCGGCGGGGGTTGGTCGTCGATGGACATCATCGTGGTTCGTCTTCTTTTTGTGGTCCTGCTCGCAGGGGTATGTTATTTTCTTCAACCTTTCGGCATCCAACCCGGCTGGCTGGCGGCGGTGGCGGGTGCCGGGGCGGCGGGCGCTGTCATCGTCTTCGAGCTGCGCGTGCGGGCGCTCACGCTGCGGCGGCTGATCGGTGCTGTGGCGGGTTCGGTGCTGGCCATCTTCGGCGCGGCGCTCTTCTGCCTGGTGCTGCGCTCGGCGCCGCTGAAGCCTGAGACCTCGTCGGCCGTGCAAATCTTTGTGCTGCTGCTGATGACCTACGTGGGCCTGCTGGTGGGCGCCAGCAAGGGCGACCTGCTGAACCCGGCCGCGCTGGGCTCGGTCTTCCAGGGCGAGCGGCCCAACCGGCGCAGCTCGAAGGTGCTCGACACCAGCGTCATCATCGACGGGCGCATCGCCGACATTGCCGAGGCCGGCTTCATGGACGGCGTGCTGGTGGTGCCGGAGTTCGTGCTGCGCGAGCTGCAGACCGTCGCCGACTCGACCGACTCGAGCAAGCGCCAGCGCGGCCGCCGCGGCCTGGATATGCTGCAGCGCATGCAGTCGAACAACAAGATCCAGGTGCAGATCGTCGCCGACGACTTTCCCGCCATCCGCGAGGTGGACCTCAAGCTGCTCGAGCTCGCCAAGAAGTGGGAGGCCAAGGTCGTCACCAACGACTTCAACCTGAACAAGGTGGCCCACCTGCACCATGTCGAGGTGCTGAACATCAACGACCTGGCCAATGCGCTGAAACCGGTGGTGCTGCCGGGCGAGCACATGACGGTGCTGATCCTCAAAGAAGGCAAGGAGTACAACCAGGGCGTCGGCTATCTGGACGACGGCACCATGGTGGTCGTCGACCACGCGCGCAAGCTGATCGGCCGCACGGTGGACATCTCCGTGACGAGCGTCCTGCAGACCGCATCGGGCAAGATGATCTTCGGCAAGCTGGACGAGACCAGCCGAAACGGCGAACCCGGCCGGTCCGGGCCGCTGGAGATGACGCGGTAGGCCCTTGTCCACCCGGACCTCCTGGACGAGAGCCAGTGGCAGGGACCCGCGGGAAGGCGTGAGAAAGGGCAACCGGATGAAACCTCTCCCGAAGTCTTTAGATGAATTACTTGGGATCCTCGCTGACGACCGGCAAGCGACATTGTCGGTCGAGGACCGGAAGAGACTCGCGGCTGAATCCCTGAGGCATCGGTGGTTGCATAGCCGTTTCGAGGGGCTATCGGCCGGCAACCCGCGCTTGATGAAGCTGTTAGAAGGATCAAGGCGGCTGTACCTGCAAGCGATTGCTTCGACTGAGCTGGTTTCCGCCGCGTTCCCTGCGGTGCCTCGCCCCGCAGACGATGGGCGAGGGAATCGGGACGATTATTGCCAGTTCTGCCACGGAACCGGAGGAGACCGCTCTGGCGGGGGAGGGATCAGTGCCTGCTGGCATTGCCGAGGGACCGGGAGAACCAAGTGATTCGCCTCGAAAAGAGCCTCCAGGGGAGGGGCCTTAAAGGAGGATTTCAGTCATGCAGCAGCTCACCGTCCTCTGCCCCTGTCCCAAGCTGAAGTGCCCGCGCCACGGGGATTGCGGCCCCTGCCGGGAGTACCATCGGAACCGCAAGCATCCTCGGCCGCCGCGCTGCGAGCGCAAGCCGAACTGGTTCAGGCGGCTCTTCGGCGCCGCCCGCACTCGCTGAGAGAAGACAAAGCCCGCGGGCCGGGCGCCTATTACTTCGATTGCGCCGGCGGGGCGGCTGTGCGAGATTGGAGTTTGCGACGGCACTGCCGATAGGTTCTTCAACAGCCTCGCGGACAGGAAAGCGATCATGACCAAGCGAATCCGGATCCGGAACTTCCAACAGACCCTGGAGATTCTGCGCGAGCAGGGATTCAACGTGGAGCCGGCGTCGGCTCCCGGGGCCATGCAGGTAAGCAAGTACGGGGCGGCGGCGGTGCTGGTGGCCGGCGCCACGGTCGACGAGGCGGCTGCTTTCCTGGTGGGTCCGGGGGCGCTGGTGGGGGGCGAAGTCGGCCGCCTGCTCGACCGCGGTTACCAGAAGTTCGTTCAGACTTCCAAATTCGAGCTGCCGGCAACGGCAACCCAGTTGGAGGCAATTCACCTTTTCAGCGAAGAACTGAAGCAGTTGAGCGGAGCCGTCAACCTCTATAACGAGGGGCTGGGAACCACCAGCGATCTGTATCAATACGACCGGCTCAGGGGCCGGGCAGAGGCCGAAGCTCCGGCCGCGCGACCCTGGGAGCACGCCGGAAGCCACTGAGCGGCGTGCCGGCACAGGCGGGCAGAGCATGGAAGCAGTGGAAAAGGCAGAGGCGCCAGGGACCGGGCCAGTCGCCGGAGATCGCGACCGCCGGGCCAGCGCGCGCTTTCCCGTGGAAGAAGAGACCCGCATCTTCCTGATCAAGCACGGCGTCACGTTGCGCTGCCACATCCTGGACATCAGCCTGACCGGCTGCCGGATTCGTGCCGCCGAGCGGTTTCCGAGCGGCGCCATGCTTCGCGTTGAGATCGGCTTCCGGATGCGGGGGTTCGACTTCCGCCTCGGAGGCATCACGCAGTGGACCGACGGCCGCAACCAGGCCGGCATCCGTTTTGTCGAGATCTCCGAGCGGCGGCGCCAGGATCTCAGGGAAGCGCTGGGCGAGGTGGAAGAGGTCTGCCGGGAGAAGACGGAGAAGGCGGC
>JBAVMZ010000511.1:0-3709 GCA_049690595.1 Occallatibacter sp.
GCGGCAAGGTGGCCGAAGGCGTCCGCACCACGCGCGCCGCGCTCGGCCTGGCCCGCCAGCAAGGGATCGAGATGCCGATCACGGAGCAGATGGGGCTGATCCTGGACGAAGCCAAGGACCCGCGGGAAGCGATCCGCGAGCTGATGCTGCGGCCGGGGAAGGGCGAGCAATAGGGCCTCCGGCCTCCATGTTCCACAGACGCAAGTGGCATTTCGCGGCACCCCTGCGGGGCGGGTGCGTTGGTGGCTCGTTTATTTCGGCCGTAAGGCGCAGTGGCGAGTCGGGTGCTCCCTATGAGCCAGACGGCTCTTGGGTTCGTGCAGTGGACGGATGCGCGGGCGGGGACGCCCGCGCTACAGCCGGCCGGGAGGCCGGCGCTACTTCTGCGGCCTGCTTTCCCACCCTGGACTCGATGCCACTCGTGGAAGCGCTCTATCGAAACTCGACCTGGTCGAGCTCGAAGCTGAACTTGCCCGGTTGCATGGCGCGGAGGAAGGCGAGCACGATCAGGTCGCTGCCGTCGGTGTCGAAGGTGCTGAACGGAAAGACGTACTGCTTCCACTCCGGGCCGGCCACAAACTGGGTCGACGCCGGCATCCCGCCGTTGCCGGCGGCGGACTCGGTCATGACCGCCAGCGTGTAGGAGCCGCCGTCGCCCTTGGCCCAGAAGCGGATCTCCTTTTTGGCGGAGAGATTCGCCGACTGGCCCATGGCAGGGGCGGGAAAGTAGAGGGCGCCGGCATAGGGCATCGGGCGGCCGGCCACCACTTCGCCCGCCACCTGCATGGCGCCCTTCGAACCCGCCGCGCCCGGCTCGACCACGGTCAGCGCCGCCGTCGATTTGCCGCCTTCCATCGCGTCGCCGCCGCCCAGCCACGAGCCGAAGTTCGCCGCGACCTTGCCGTCGTCGAAGGTGCTGACCACGCCCGATTCCGAGCCCGCCGGCGGGGGCGGCAGCGGCGGCTTGCCGGTTTCGCCGCGCGTGCCCAGCACGGTCAGCTTCACCGTCTGCGTCTTGTCAGAACTCCCGCCGACCATCAGCTCGAAGACGCCCGGCTCGACCACCTTGTGCATGTCGACATCGAGCATCTCCAACGCCTCCGGCGTCACCGTGAACTCCACCGTGCGCTTCTCGCCCGGCTTCAGCGTCACCCGCTCGAAGCCCCGCAACTGCTCCACCGGCCGTGTCACTGAGGCCACCTTCTGGTGCACGTAGAACTGGGCCACCTCGTCGCCCGCGCGCGTGCCCGTGTTGGTCACGTCCACGGTCAGCCTGGCCGTGCCCCCCTGGCGAATCTCCGCCGGGGAGACCTTCAGGTTCTCGAACTTGAAGCTGGTATAGCTGAGCCCGAAGCCGAAGGGATAGAGCGGCTCGCGGGTCGAGAACTCGTAGCCGCGGTTGTCGCTCGGCTTGTGGTTGTAGAAGTCCGGCAGGTCGCCCACCGAGTGCGGGAAGGTGATGGGCAGCTTGCCGCCGGGGTTGACGTCGCCAAAGAGGACCTCGGCCGCAGCCGTGCCGCCCTCCTCGCCCAGGTACCAGCCTTCGAGGATGGCGGGCACTTTTTCGGCAATGTAGTTGACCGAGAGCGGGCGGCCGTTGATGAGGATCACCACCACCGGCTTGCCGGTCTCGACCACCTGGCGGACGAGCTCGTTCTGCGCGCCGAGCAGGTCGAGCGAGTCGCGGTCGCCGCGGTGCTCCTCCGACCACGCCTCGCGGTTGGTGCTCTCGTTCTCGCCCACCACCACGATGGCCACATCGGCCTTCTTCGCCGCGGCCACCGCCTCGGCAATCGCATCCTTCTGCGTCTCGGGAGCGAAGAGCTTCACGTTGTCCGCGTTCCAGCCGGCCCAGCCTTCCGGCGCGTCGGTAATCTTGCAGCCTTTGGCGTAGAGCACCTGGGCCTTGCCGGCCACACGCGCCTTGATGCCATCGAGAATGCTGACGCCCACCACGGGATCGCGGGCATAGCCGCCAACGTGCACATCGGCCGCATTCGGCCCGACCACGGCGATGGTCTTCAGCTTCGTCAGGTCGAGGGGAAGCAGGTTCTTGTCGTTCTTCAGCAGCACGAGGACCTTCTCGGCGGCCTCGCGGGCCAGGGCGCGGTGTTCGGGGCCGTTGACGGTCTTCTCGGCGTAGTCGGCGTCGACAAACGGGTTATCGAAGAGCCCCAGCCGGAACTTGGCCCTCAACACGCGCGCCGCCGCCTGGTCCACCTCGCTCGCCGGCACGATGCCCCGCTTCACCTGGTCAAGCAGCGTGCGATAGGGCGCGCCGTCCGAGAGGTCGTAGTCGACTCCGGCGGCCAGCGCCTGGCGGGCGGCGTCGGAGCTGTTGTAGGCGACGTGGTGGGTGTAGGTCAGCATCTGGATGCCGCCGCCATCCGAGGTGATGTAGCCATTAAAGCCCCACTCCTGGCGCAGGACACGGTCGAGGAGCCAGTGGTTGATGTGCGAGGGGATGCCGTCGATCTCGTTGTAGCTGGCCATCACCGAACCGACCCGGCCTTCGCGGACGGCGGCCTCGAAGGGAACCAGAAAGTTCTCGCGAATGATGCGCTCGGAGTAGTTGCCGGGCGCGGCGTTGGTGCCACCCTCAGGCATACCGTGGACGGCAAAGTGCTTGGCCGTGGCCAGCACGTGGTGCCGGCCGACCAGGAAGTCGTCGCCCTGCAGGCCGGTCACCGCCGCCACCCCCATTCGCGCGGCCAGGTAGGGGTCTTCGCCGTAGGTCTCTTCCGTCCGCCCCCAGCGCGGGTCGCGCGCAATGTCGAGCACAGGGGTGAAGACCTGGCCCAGGCCCCGCGAGCCGGCCTCGTCGCCTACGGCCGTGAAGACCCGCTTCACCAGCGCCGGGTCCCAGGTGCTGGCCAGCCCCAGCGCCTGCGGAAAGCTGGTCGATCCGTACTCCATCACCCCGTGCAGCCCCTCGCTGAAGAAACTGACGGGGATGCCAAGACGGGTCTTTTCCCGCTGGTAGCGCTGCACTGCGTTGCGCAGAATCGCCGACTTCCGCGGCGTGAACTTCAGCGCCTCGCCCCACTCGGCGTTGATCGTCTTGCGCGCCGACTCGTCCGTGAAGGCGCCGGTGGGGTCGATGACGTGGATCTGGTTCTCCCAGCCGCCGGCGATCTGCTCGATCTTGTCTTCGAGCGTCATCCGCGCCAGCAGGTCGCGCACCCGGTCCTCGATGGGCAGGCTCGGGTCCTTGTAGGGCGCGGTAGAAGGCGCCTTTTCCTGCGCCGCTGCCGGCGCCTTGTCTTGCTTCGTATCCTGGGCCCTCGCCGCAGCCGTGCCCGCCGCGAGAAGGCAAATGGAGAGACCGGCGGCTGCACAAAGCCGCGCAAGACGCATCGCAAATTTCATGGCGAGAACTCCTGAATCGGTTTACCAGCGGATCATTGTATGCTCACTACGCATCACCCGCCAGGGCGGTTCCCGCGGCGAGTCGGAAATGAAATGCCATCGCCCGGGGAGCCGCTCGCTTGCCGCGCCACATTCTCTGCTTGTTCTGTTGCCCGCGAGTGCGAAGATAAGTCAGTGACCCGCGTGCGTCTCTGGCCCGGGCGCGCGCAGTGGAAGGGACTCTGGCAATGCGCCGCGTCGCTCTCGTCTACAACCCAGCCTCCGGCCAGCACTCGGAGCGAACACACGCCGCCATCGAAAAAGCCGTCGCCGTCCTGCGCGAGGCCGGCTTCCATGCCCA
>JBAVMZ010000512.1:0-6902 GCA_049690595.1 Occallatibacter sp.
ATTCTGGAACCGGTATAGCCGCAAAAACAAGAACGCGGCGAGGGTGGGCACCCAGTTCCTTGCACAATTTGTGAAAACACCCTAACTCCGCGAACAGCCGGCGGTAAAGAGACCAACCAGCTTAATAACATCCTTCAGGGGCTAAAGCCCGTCGTTTTTCTCAGTCACAAGCGGCAGGATGAAGTCGTACCCTGACACTCTGTGCCCTGGAAACGAGTTTTTCCGCAGCATCTGAAATCGTGCCCTTTCAAGACCTGACTTTCACTAAGAGCTGCCAGGCCTTTCCGCGTTCTTCGCACTGTAATCGAACTCAGATGGTGCGCTTCCTCCGCACTCTGCGCCGGGCCGTCGAGCCGCGCACAACCAGCTCGGGCTCGATCAGGTGCTCGCGGATGGGGTGATGCGGGTCTTCCATGCGCGCCAGCAACTCGGCGCCGGCCAGCGCGCCCATCTGCCGCAACGGCTGGCGAACGGTGGTCAGCGGCGGCTGGACCACCACGGCGGCCAGCACATCGTCGAAGCCGACGACGGAGAGATCCTCGGGCACCCGCAGACCGGCCTCGCGCAGAGCCTGCATGGCGCCGATGGCCGAGAGATCGTTGAAGGCCAGCAGCGCGGAGAAGGGCCGGCCCGCAGCCAGCAGCCGCCCGGCAGCCGCCCGCCCTTCCTGGATAGGGTCGAGGCCCACGCGGATGCGTTCGAGACGCGTCACCAGCGCCGGGTCGAGCGTGAGGCCCAACTCGCGGCAGGCCTGCTGGCAGCCCAGCCAGCGCGCCTCCGTGTCGCTCGATCCCTCGTGGCCGACGAAGAAGGCGATGCGCCGGTGGCCCAGCGCATGCAGGTGTTCGAGCGCCATCCGCGCGCCGGCCGCGTTGTCGATGAGGATGCGCGTGGCCGGTTCGCTGAGCGCAAAGGCGCCGATGGAAACCAGCGGCAGCGCGGGCAGCGCCTGCACCGGCGTGTTGATCAGCACGATACCCTCGGCGCCGCGCTCGGCAAAGACCTGGATGCGCTCATCGATCAGCGCCTTGCTCCAGTGGTGGCCGCTGACGAAGTAGAGATAGTTGCGCTCGATGAAGAGCCGCTCCATAGCGGTGAGCAACTCGGAGTTGTAGCCAGCGTTGAGGTCGGAGGAGAGTACGCCCACCATGTGGCTGCGCTTCTTTTTGAGAACCCGTGCAAAGTAGTTGGGCCGGTAGTTCAGCTCGACGGCCGCGCTGCGGACGCGCTCGCGGGTCTCCGCGCTCAGCCCCTCGGCGACAGGGGAGTTATTGAGCACCAGCGAGACCGTGGTGCGCGACAGGCCGAGGTGATCGGCCAACTCGCGCAGGCTCAGCCGCTTGTCCTTTTCCGGGACCTGGCGGCGAGCGGGGCTTGGTGGTCTGGGCACAAGGCGATGTTAACAAGGCGGTTGACAAATCGCCAGAGGCGGGGTTTGAATGATTGCGTCATTTAAATCGGTTTAAACGCCGATGAAAGAGCCGTGACCGTTCCGCGGGCATCGCCCGGAGAGCGCCGGAGTGCGTCTCCGCCAGGCCGTGCCCGCACAACAGCCCAGCATGGAAGGATCGTGGCAACAAGGGGGAGGATCGAAGTGAGCAAGCATATCGAGCAGGTTCCAGTAGCTGACCGGATCGCGCTCAGGGAAAAGATTGGTTACTCTCTCGGAGACGCGGCCTCGAACCTGTACTGGAAGACCTTCGAGTTCTTCCTCATGATCTTCTACACCGACGTCTTCGGCGTATCGGCCGCGGCGATCGGCACCATGCTGCTGGTGACGCGCATGGCCGACGCGGTGGCCGACCCGCTGATGGGCAGCATCGCCGACCGCACCCACACGCGCTGGGGTCACTTCCGCCCATACCTGATCTGGTTCGCGGTGCCCTTTGCCGTGGCCGGCGTGCTCACCTTCAGCACGCCCAACCTCTCCGGCGGCGGCAAGATTGTTTACGCCTACATCACCTACAGCATCCTCATGTTCCTCTACACCGCGGTGAACATTCCGTACACCGCGCTGATGGGCGTGATGACCTCGAACTCGCTGGAGCGGACCTCGATCTCGTCGATTCGGTTCATCGGCGCTTTCACCGCCGGGATCTTCGTGCAGTACTGCACCCTCTGGTTCGTGAAGACCTTCGGCCACGGCAACGACCAGCGCGGCTGGCAGTTGACCATGGTCATGTACGGCGTGCTGGCCATCGCCATGTTCGTGCTCTGCTTCTCCAGCACTCGAGAGCGCGTGACGCCTCCGCCGCAGCAGAAGTCCGACATCCGCCGCGACCTCGCTTCGCTGTTCAGCAGCCGCCCCTGGATCATCCTGGTCGGCGTCATGATGCTGGTGCTGGCCGCCTTCGCCATCAAGGGCTCCGACTCGGCCTATTACTTCAAGTACTTCGTCCACAACGAAAAGCTGCTGCCGCCCTTCCTGGTCTCGAACGGCATCGCCTTTGTGGCGGCTGTCTCCATCGCCTCGTGGATGGCCCGCATCTTCGGCAAGAAGAATATGTTCATCTTCGCCATCGGCTTCGGCGGCCTGGTGGTTGCCGGCTTCTGGCTGGCCAGGCCCACAGACATCTGGCTGATGTTCGCGCTGCAGATCGTCTCCAGCTTCGTCATCGGCTTCAACTCGCCGCTGGTCTTCGCCATGTTTGCCGATGTGGCCGACGAGGCCGAGTGGCGCGCGGGCCGGCGCAACACCGGACTCGTATTCGCCTCGGCCATCTTCGCCACCAAGGCGGGCTGGGCCATCGGCTCGTGGATCTTCGGCATGTTGCTCGCGTACTTCGGCTATGTGGCCAACGTGGAGCAGTCGGCGCGCTCCATCCTTGGCATCGTTCTCTCCACCAGTTGGATTCCTTCCGCCATGCTTGTCGCCGCCGCGGTGCTTATGATGCTCTACCCGCTCAGTGAGCAGAGGATGATCCAGATCGAGCAGGACCTGAAGGCCCGCAGAGGATAGACAACGTCATGACCGATCCTGGGAAGAGCTTGTGCGCGGGCGAGGCCGCGCTCCACTTCGCCGCGGGCGAGGCCACGGGCAGCCATGTCGATATCGGCGGCGAGCGCTGGTACCGCATCGAGAATGCCGATGCCATGGCGCCGTTCCTGATGAGCCTGGTCAGCGACTCCGACCACTGGATGTTCGTCTCGAGCAACGGCGCGCTCACCGCGGGCCGCCGCGATCCCGACCACGCGCTCTTTCCCTATTCGACCGACGACCGCATCCACGATAGCCAGGACCAGACCGGCGGCAAGACCCTGCTGCGCGTTTCTCGCGGCGGACGCACATGTCTGTGGGAACCCTTCTCGCAGCGCTACGCGGGGATTTATCGCATCGGGCGCAGCGTGGCCAAGAGCGTCTACGGCAACAAGGTGGTCTTCGAAGAAGTCAATCACGATCTCGGTCTCAGCTTCACCGCCGCGTGGATGACCAGCGACCGCTTCGGCTTTGTGCGCCGCGCGACGCTCGTGAATCGCGGCGAAGCTGTCGAGGTCGAAGTGCTCGACGGCTTGCAGAACCTGCTGCCCGCCGGAGTAACGCGGCGCTTTCAGCTCGAGTACAGCACGCTGGCCGATGGCTACAAGGAGAACGAACTCGAGCTGGCCAGGGGGGTGGGTCTCTTCAAGCTCAGCTCCATTCCCGCCGACCGCCCCGAGCCGAGCGAGTCATTGCGCGCCACGACCGTCTGGTGCGAAGGACTCAGCGGCGCGCGCCATCTTCTCTGCGCCGAGCAGGTCGAGCGCTTCCGCCGCGGGATGCCCGTCGAAGAAGAGCGGCTAATCCGCGGACGCCGAGGCGCCTACCTGCTCAACGCGGCCGTCTCACTCGGCGCGGGCGAATCGAAGCAGTGGAGCCTGGTGGCCGAGTGCGGCCAGGATGCGTCCGGCGTTGCCTCGCTGTTGCGGGTGCTCGGCTCCGGCGGGGACCTGCGCTCTCTGCTCGATGAAGATGTGGCGCGGGGCACGGAGAACCTGGTGCGCACGATCGCCAGCGCCGACGGCCTGCAAGCGACCGGAGACAGCCTGAGCGCGTGGCGCCACTTCTCGAACGTGCTCTTCAACGCGATGCGTGGCGGCGTCCCCGCCTCCGGCTACACCATCGCCAGCGACGATTTCCTGCTCTTCCTCGGCAAGGCCAGCCGCGCCGTCTGCGAGCGTCAGGCGTCGTTCCTCGCTGCGCTGCCGGCCGAGATCGCGCACGAGACGCTGCTCGAACGGGCGCGCGTGCAGGGCGACGCGGACCTGGAACGGCTGGCGCACGAATACCTTCCGCTCACCTTCAGCCGGCGCCACGGCGACCCGAGCCGCCCGTGGAACATCTTCGCCATCGAAGTGAAAGGCCCACACGGCGAGCGCCTTCTCAACTACCAGGGCAACTGGCGCGACATCTTCCAGAATTGGGAGGCGCTGGCCATCAGCTACCCCGGCTTCGCGGAGAGCATGATCTTCAAGTTCGCCGACGCTTCGACCGCGGACGGACACAATCCCTATCGGGTGATGCGCGACGGTTTCGACTGGGAGGTGCTCGACCCGCACGATGCCTGGTCCTTCATCGGTTACTGGGGCGATCACCAGGTTGCCTACCTGCTCAAGCTGCTCGAAGTCTCCGCGCGCTATCATCCGCAGGCATTGCGCGAGCTGCTGGCACGCCGGGTCTTCACCTACGCCAACGTGCCCTATCGCATCAAGCCCTATGCCGCGCTGCTCAGCGACCCGCGCGACACGATCGACTTCGACGCGGCGCTCGACCAGGAGCTGCACCAGCGCGCGGCGGCGGAGGGCTCCGACGCCAAGGCACTGCCCGGCCCCGATGGCGCGCCCTACCGCGTCAACTTCGCCGAGAAGCTGCTGATCGTGGTGCTGGCGCGGCTTTTCAATTACATTCCCGAGGCCGGCCTGTGGATGAACACGCAGCGGCCGGAGTGGAACGACGCTAACAATGCGCTGGTCGGCTGCGGCGTCTCGATGGTCACGCTCGGGTATCTGCGCCGCTTCCTCCACTTCCTACGATCGCTCCTAGCCGGGGCGGGGCTGGCGGCGGTTGAGGTCTCGGCCGAGGTGGCGCAGGCCTTCCGCAGTGTTGCCGCCGTGCTCGACGGGTACGCGCCGCTGCTTGCCGGGCCGATCGGGGACCGTGACCGCAAGGCCGTGCTCGACGCGCTCGGCGAGGCTGGCGGCGCCTACCGCGCCAGCATCTACGCCAACGGGTTCAGCGGCGAGCAGGCTGCTCTGACCGCCGCGGAACTGGACGCGTTCTGCGCCACGGCGCTTGCGCACATCGACCACTCGCTGCGCGCCAACCGCCGCGACGACGGCCTCTTCCACGCCTACAACCTGATGAAGGTCGAGGGCGAAGGCATCGTTATCCGCCGCCTCTACGAGATGCTCGAAGGCCAGGTTTCCGTGCTCAGCTCGGGCGCGCTCAACGGCGCCGAGTCCGCCGCGCTGCTGGATGCGCTGCGCGCGAGCCGCCTCTACCGCGAAAACCAGAACAGCTACGTGCTCTATCCCGATCGCAGACTGCCGGGATTCTTTGAGAAGAACAACATTCCTGCGGAGAAGATCGAAGAATCCACCGTGCTGAGGGAGATGATCGCGCGCGGCGACCGGCGCATTGTCACGGTCGATGCGAACGGCGTGGCGCACTTCCACGCCGACATCCGCAACGGTTCAATGCTCAGAGATGCGCTCAAGCCGCTCGCGCTCGCCGGCGAAGACGAAGCGGCGATTCTCGATCTCTACGAGCAGGTTTTCGACCATCAGTCCTTTACTGGGCGCTCGGGCACCTTCTACAAGTACGAGGGGCTGGGCTGCATTTACTGGCACATGGTCTCGAAGCTGCTGCTGGAAACGCAGGGAGCGCTGGAGCGGGCAGTGCGGACCGGTGAGGACGCCGCCACGGTCGAGCGGCTGCGCGCGCACTATGCCGCCATTCGCGAAGGAATCGGCGTGCACAAGCCGCCGGCCCTCTATGGAGCCATGCCCACCGATCCCTACTCGCACACGCCGTCGTTCGCCGGCGTGCAGCAACCCGGCATGACCGGCCAGGTGAAGGAGGACATTCTCTCCCGCTTCGGTGAGATGGGCGTCGTGGTGGAGGATGGAAGGCTCGGCTTCGACCGACGCCTCTTCCGCCGCGACGAATTTCTCACCGCGCCGGCCGCCTTTCGCGGCTACGATCTTGACGGCAACGAGACTGCGATCGATCTCGCGCCAGGCACGCTGGCCTTCACCCTCTGCCAGGTTCCGGTGGTTGCGCACCGCGAAGGTCCCACTCGCCTTGAGGTCACGGCGAAGAACGGAGACCGCACGACGCTCGAGACTCTCTGGCTCGATGCCGCGCTCAGCGCATCGATCTTCGAGCGGGAGGCGAAGGTCCGCCAGCTCGATGTGTACTTCGGCCAGGCTTGAGATGGGCGGCGCGGAGACAGCCTCCGCGCGGCGCCTTCGAGCCGCCGGTCCGCAATTTCAGTCAAATGAGCCGGTTGCGGCGCGCGATTCGAACAAAAGACGGCTGATTATCGGTAAAGAGGCGGCTTCTTTCTGGCAAGAAACGGGTTTCTGTTGACGGACCAATTAACTGCAGGAAACCGTATCTCGTTTATTTTATTATGTTTATAGGCGAATAAACAGGGAACATGCATGGGAAATCTGAGGGAGGGGGGCCAAAATCGACCCCTCCGAGGCGGCTCCGTGCCGCCGCTGCCGCGCCTCCGTGGCTCACTCCCGCGGAAGTCATGAGTCCATTGTGCGCCGAGAGGGACGAATTGGATGCAGAGCCGGCGGCCGGGGAGCTGCGGGGCGGGATGCACTTTTGGGAGGATTGAGCATTCGCTGAATTGACAGTACGTTGGCGCCCGCGTGAAATCGCGGTGCGTGGGTCAGGAGACCCACGCTACAGC
>JBAVMZ010000513.1:0-2174 GCA_049690595.1 Occallatibacter sp.
TGGCTGCCCCGCGGGTTGCTGTCCGCCACGCGGCCGCGCCACGCTCGTTGTCACCGGCGCGCCCGGACGCAGCCTGTCCGCGCCGTCCACCACCACCGGCTGCCCGCCTGCCAGGCCGCTTTCGAGGATGGTCAACTGACCCTCGGTCATCGCCACCTTCACCGGCTGAATCCGCGCCGACGAGCTCTTCTTCGCCGCGTCCGTATCCACCACCCACACGAAGGTTCCCTGTGTGCCCGTCTGGATGGCCACCGACGGCACCACCACGGAGTTCTCGCGGTTCTCCAGCACCAGGTGAATGTTCACAAACTGGTTGGGAAACAGCGCCTGGTCCTTGTTGTCGAAGACAGCCTTCAGCTTGTCGGTCCCGGTGGTCGTGTCGATCTGGTTGTCCGCCGTCAGCAGCATTCCGGTCGACAGCTTCTGCGTGTCGCCCCGGTCCCAGGCCTCCACCGGCAACTTCTTCTCCGCCGCCAGCTTGTGCAGCACCTGCGGCAGTTGATTCTCCGGCAGCGTAAAGTCCACCGCCATCGGCTGGAATTGGTTGATCACCACCAGGTTGGTGGTGTTGGCGGTGATGATGTTGCCGGGGTCCACCAGGCGCAGGCCGATGCGCCCGTTGATGGGCGACTGGATGGTGCACCAGTCGAGCTGCAACTGCGCCGTCTCTATGGCCGCCTTGTCCGCCTCGATGGCCCCCTGGTACTGGCCCATGGCGGCCTCGTCGGCGTCCAGCGTCTCCTTCGAGGTCACCCCTGCATCGTAGAGGGCCTTGTACCGGTTGAACTGTGCCTGCGCGTTCTTCAGCAGCGCCACGTCGTGCGCCAGCGTCCCCTTGGCCTGGTCCAGCGCGGCCTTGTACGGCCGGGGATCGATCACCATGATCGTCTCCCCCTGCCTGACCTGCTGGCCCTCGGTGAATTTCACCGGCATCAGCTGGCCGCTCACCCGCGCCTTCACCGTCACGGTCATGTACGGCGTCACCGTGCCCAGCGCCGTCAGAAAGATCGGCATCGACCGCTGCTCGGCCGCCGCCACCTGCACCGGAACCGGCCGGTTCATCAGTGCCGCCGCCTGGCTCGCCGTTGCCGCGGCGCTCTGCCTCTGGTTCTGCCAGACCCGCCACACCACCAGCCCCACCGCTGCCAGCAGGACCAGGTAAACGATCACGCGAACCCACGATCCCTTGTGGGCGGGCGGTTGTTGTGCCGGACCGTTCGCGGCCGGCAGGCTCTCCGAGTTGCTTTCAATGGACATGGTGTCGGTTCCTGCTCTTGTTTCCGTGATGGACCGCGCCGCATTCCGGGCGCGGATGGGTAACTCCGGGCAGCCGGCATACTGCCCGCTGTCGTTTACAGCGACGAAAGGGCTTCCGCAAAGGTTTCGTCCCAGGCCGGGGTCCTCTTGCGGCGCGGCTCGCCATGGCCGCGATTTGGTCCCGGGTGACAAAGACGGCTTCATTGTAAGCGAGCAACCTTGATTCCCGCTTAACCCGGTCCAGTACCCCCAGATTTCTCTGACGCTATACTGAAGAACGGGTTGACAGCAGGTTTCCCGCATCAACCGGACAGCGGCGGGCGCCCTGGCCATGGATGGCCATCTGCCGGGTTTCGGATCGCACGCGCGCCCCGGTCCCCGGATGAGCACCGGCCCCGAACCGCAACGATTCGCCACGAGCAAGCCATGCCAGACACCCCCAACCTCCGCCCCGTCGATCCCGCCAGGCCTCTCTGCGTCGACCTCGACGGCACGCTGGTCAAATCCGACACGCTTTTCGACGGCCTTTGCCAGTTGCTGCGCCGTCGTCCTCTGAGCGCCTTGCGCGTCCCCCTCTGGGTCGCCGGAGGCCGCGCGCGCCTCAAGACCGAGGTCGCCCGCCTGGCGCCCCTCGACGCCGCCCGTCTTCCCTATAACGCCGAACTGCTCCGCTACCTCGAGAGCCAGCACCGCGCCGGGCGCACCATCTACCTGGCCACCGGCGCCGACAGCATCCTGGCCGAGCGCATCTCCGCGCACCTGGGACTCTTCGCCGGCGTCCTCGCCTCCGACGGGCAGACCAACCTGACTAGCGGAAAGAAGCTCGCCGAGCTGCGCAACCGCTTCGGCGCCTTCGACTACATCGGCAACTCCCGCGCCGACCTGCCGCTGCTGGCCGGCGCCACCCAGGCCATGGT
>JBAVMZ010000514.1:0-1557 GCA_049690595.1 Occallatibacter sp.
GGGTGGCGTCGAGCGGCGCGGTGACGGTGGTGGCCAGGTAGCTGCCGGTGCCGTGCGCGGCCAGAAAGCCGCCGATGGCGGCCAGCGCCTCGGGCGTGGCCTCCATCACGTCGTGTCCGCGGGCGCCGTGAAAGTGGACGTCGAAGAACGCGGGGGCCAGCGTGGCTCCGGGAAAGTCGACCACGCGCGCTCCAGCGGGCAACTCGGTCGCGCCGCGCCGGGAGATGCCGGCAATGGCGCCGTCTTCGATCTCGATCGCCGGTTCCGGTAACAGATCCGCGCCGTTCCAGAGCCACGCGGCCGTGACAACGATTCGCATACCTTGAGTTTATTTGAGGACGCCGGGTTCAGTGAATGAGGGTGTTGGCGCCGGGCGCCACCGACGCCACCGGGTCGCGCTGCGCCTTCAGCAGAGCCTGGGTGGCGGCCAGCTCGGCGCGGCAGGCGGTCAACTGCGCGGCGAGCTGGGCGAACTGCGCCTCCAGGTGGACGCGGAGCTCCTCGATCGCCTGCTCCAGCCGGTCGTTGGCGGCAATGTGCTCCATCTGGCTAACCTGCACGGTCTTGAGGTTGGGCAGGACGATGTCGGTGAGGAGGCGGGTGAGCGTGGCGACGGGGTCGTTCATGAGCCGATTCTAAGGGCGAACCGGAATAAGCGCCTGATTACGCCCGGCGCCCGCAGGTAATGAAGGCATCCCGAAGAGAAGAGTCACCGGCTTCTCACACCGCCTGCTGTCGCGATTTGCTAATGTTCTTCCATGAGATTCACGGCCCCTGCGACAACGCATCTGCTCCTCTCCGTGCTCAGCGCGAGCCTGCTGGGCGCGCAGACCGCGCCCGAGACCAGCAACCTGCCGACCAGCAAGCAGTTGATCGGCGAAGCGCCGGGCCATCCGCAGCGATTGAACTCGCTGCCGGTCTCGCTGGCTCTCTCGCCTGACGGCCGCTACCTGGCGGCTGCGAACGCAGGCTACGGAACCTTCGAGTCGGGTTACAAGCAGTCGATTGCGGTGATGGACACCCGGACAGACCATGTGCGGGACTTCCCCGTGGAGGGGACGCTGGCGGGTAACTCCGGGCAGAGCCTCAACTCCGGCCTGGCCTTCAGCGCCGATGGCAGCCGCCTGTACGCCACGCTGGCTTCGACGACGGACCCCGAGGGCAAGGGCAGGGAAGCGACCGGAAACGCCATCCTGGTCTACCGCTTCAACTCCGGCGCGCTTGAGAAGGAGAGGCTGATCCGCCTTCCGCTGCGCCAACTGGATGCGGGACGAAAGACGCGGCTGATCGGCGAGGCGGACGGCGACAAGGCGATTCCGTACCCGGCGGCGCTGGCCGTCGTGGGCGCGCCGGGCGCGGAGAAGCTGTTGGTGGCGGAGAATCTGGCCGACGATGTGCTGCTGGTGGACGCGGCAAGCGGGGCCGTGGAGCGCCGCTTCGACCTCACTGAGAGCGACGCCGTGCCGGCCACCTATCCGATTGCGATTGCCGTCGAGCCGGGAGGCCGGCGGGCGTTCGTGGCGCTGTGGAATGCCTCGGAGATCGTCGAGCTCGACC
>JBAVMZ010000515.1:0-2828 GCA_049690595.1 Occallatibacter sp.
CAGCCAGGTCGTCGCGCCAGGGCCGGTTGGGGTCGGCGGCGGGCGTGGCCGCCGGCGCGGCCGGTGCATCCTGGGCTGCGGCGGACCTGGCCGCTCCCGGCAGAAAAAACGCCGCACAAGCCACCGCAATCAGCCAACTCAACCCTCGTCCTCTGACCATGATCCGCTCCTGTTCTTCCTCTCGCCCTAAGGAACCTCTGAATAAGCACCAAACCAGAAGAGACCGTCCCTCGGGGGCTAAAGCCCCGCTGATTCAGCGGGTTCTATCGGCACGGCTGAAGCCGTGCCCTTTCAAAACTCGGCTTCTGTGGAGTTTTTCGCCGCCTCTGAACCCGTGCCGTTTCAAAGCACGAATCATTCAGAGGTTCCCTAACCGGGGCGGGTGAATCCCTGTCTCATCATTATCTGCGGAGCAAGCGGGGCCGCTACACTCGTTCCAAGGGAATCTTCATGTTCTTTCGTGCAACGAAGCAGGGCGGGACGGCAGTCGCCCTGCTCTTCTGTGCCGGGGTGCTTTTGGCGCAGACGGCAGAACCCTCCGGCGCCTCAGCGCCTGCCGGCCTGGGCGACCCGGTGCTGTTGAAGCGGCCGGCGGCGAAGCCGGATGCTCCCAGGCCGACGATTACACACGAAGGAAAGATCCACCTGGATGTTCTGGTAGCCGATACGGCCGGCAAGCCGGCGGCGGGGCTGGAGCCCTGGGACTTTACCGTGCTGGACAACGGCGCGCGGCGGAAGATTCTCAGCTTCCGGTCCTACGACGGGGTGCAAACGAAGCCCGATCCGCCAGTGGAAGCGATTCTGCTGCTGGACCGGGTGAGCCTGAACTTCCAGCAGGCGGCGACGGCGCGGGCACAGGTGCGCCAGTTTCTGCTGGCAGAGGACGGAAAGCTGCCGCTGCCGGTGAGCCTGATGGCGCTGACCGACGCCGGTCTGCGGGCGCAGCCGAGGCCATCGACCGATGGAAAGGCGCTGGTGAAGGCACTGGATTCGATTGAGTCGAACGTGCACCGGTACACCTCGGCGATGGGGGGAGAGGGCAGCGTGGAGCGGATGAAGGTTGCCACGCGTGCGCTGATGCAGATTGCCGAAAGCGAGGCCAAGAAGCCGGGGAGGAAGATTCTTCTCTGGATTGGGCCGGGCTGGCCGCAGTTGAGCGATCAGACGCTCTCCTACACGGCACAGACCCGGCGCGACCAGTTGAACAACTTCAAGACGGTGGTGGATATTACGAACTGGCTGCGGGAGGCGCGGATCACGCTCTATAGCCTGGGCGGCGGGGATGCCTTCTTCTTCCGCGAAGAGTTGAAACCGGCGGCAACGGCGGAGAAGCTGCTGAACTCCAGCCTGGCCACGCAGGTCTTCGCCGTGCACAGCGGCGGCCGGACCGTCACCAGCAGCAACTACACCGATATCGCGGACTGGATCGGCCGGTGCGTGGCCGAGTCGCAGGCGTTCTATACCCTCAGCTTCGACCCGCCGCCGGGGGCCAAAGCCGACGAGTACCACGAGTTGAAGGTGGACGTGGATAAGCCGGGGCGGACGGCGCGGACAACGACGGGCTACTACGGCGGACCATAGTGCGTTCGGGTGCTTTTATCTGTCAGCTTTCAGCTTCGTCACGGCTGGGTTGGGGGCTTGTTTTCCCAGGTCCGAAACTCCGGACCTGGGGCGCCCAACTTCATTGACCCACGAACCGGGGCCACCCGCCCGGCAACTTCCGTAGTTCCGGCCATAGGGTTGTCTTTTCGATCCAGCTCGAGAAAGAGCATTCTGCCGTCCGAGTGGTAGCTTTGCCCGTGGGCAGTTTGTGCATTCAAGACTGGATCGGCGCAGCGCATGTACTCCTGGCGGGTCGGTTGCCATGTCTGGGCAAGATTGCCGGCGATGAAGTCGCGCTCGATGTCGACATTGGGGTCGATTTTGTGAAAGATCCGCAACCTGTGGATCACAAGTTCAAGCGAAACGTCCTGCGTTGCCGCACCGACCCACAGCGGAACGCCATCGACCTCGCGACCGGTCTTCCAGATTCGCACGTGATGCCGCCGCGCCACGATGAACATTGGGTCGGGCAACAGGAAGGAATAGTCCTGCGGCCTCCCATACACGTAAAGCTGCTCCATGGGCAGTTTCTTGTAGCGCATCCGCAGCCAGATCAGGCGCCAGACGATGTGAGCTACACTCTTGTCCGCTGCCAGCCAGCCGGCGCGCGCAAAGGCCTCTTGTAATTCGTCCTCCCTGGCCAGGAAGACCAGATTCAACATATCGCCCTCGCGCCCTTCTTTATTCAGAACCCGGGGCGGAAGCAGGTTGATCATCTCGCTCAGCTCCGAGACGCTCTCCCCGGACCTGGGCAAACCCTCCGTGTCCACCAGGGTATCCGCCCGCGTATATGCGGTGACATCCGTACCCTTCAGGACCGTCCTGTCCTTGCCGCGCGAGAGCAGGAAGAACGGAGCGGCTGGCCAATAAATCGCCCCCGCGATGGCCATCTCCAACCCCATCCGCACGGTTCGCGATCTTCCCTTGAAATCCTTGCGCACGACCAACCCGACGCTCTGGCCGGTCGTGAGCTCGACGGAATCGAGATCGAAGATCACGCTTCCGCCGATGCCCAAGAGGCGCTTACCCGCCACCCCGACGACCGTACCTTTCGCCCGGCTCCCCGACCGGACCAACGTAAATCCTTTGAGGACGATGTCTTCGACAACTTCAAATTGGAGACGGTCGCCCTTGTGCGCACGCGCGGAAGAGATCGTTTCCGCCAATCGCAGCTCGACCGGGGTGCCGCTCTTCATCAGGAGTTGCGAGGGGCTGCCGGGCAGCCC
>JBAVMZ010000516.1:0-15496 GCA_049690595.1 Occallatibacter sp.
GACCAGCTCCGCCCTCGGCCAGGCGCTCGCCAGCAGCTCCACGGCTCCGGGATCGCAGACGGCCACGCGGCTGGGCGCTTCCAGCGCGGCAAGCTCGGCGACGCCGGCGAGCAACTCTTGCGCGCCCGGGTCTGGGTCCGCGCCTTCGACGGCCAGGCGCAGGTAGATTTCGTGACGGTGGGCGTCGAGGGCCGCCGAGGCAACGTCGGCCTCGCGCGCCAGCACCTCGAGCCGCGAGAGGGCCACAACCGGAATTTGGCCGGGCTCGGCCAGGCCTTTGACCGCGCCCAGCCCCACGCGCACGCCGGTAAAGCTGCCCGGCCCGTTGACGGCCACCAGAGCGGCCAGCTCATTGAGCCGCCCGCCCGCCGCGGCAAGCATCTCCGCCACCGCCGCCACCAGCGTGGCCGAGTAGGTCCGGCCCTCGAGCGCCCTCTCGGCGAGGATGGTCACCGCGCCGGCATCAACGCGCCCAAGCGCCACCGAGCCGGAGGGGCCGCAGGTGTCAATCGCGAGCAGCAGCGGGGCAGAGTGGGAAAGAGGCAGGGACATGGCAGATTCAGAATGACACACGGCGCCCGGTGGCAAAAGTCCGCAGCCACGGGAATGCGGTTTGATGCGTCACGCCACAGATTGCGAGAAAGCTCGACAGGGGGCACGGAGAGAGTCAGAGCACTACTTCAGAGGCTGCAGAAGAACTCCAAATCTGACAGTCGGTCCCGGCTTCCCATTCCCTCGGTGGCTAAAGCCACATTGATATTGCGGGGCTTGACGTACGTGCTGAAGCCCGTACCCTTCAATTCGTGCCCTCTGGCTTAGACGTGCGGGCTGAAGCCCGCACCCTTCAATCGGCGACTTCATCAGAGATTCCTTAGAGCTTCCGTCGCAGGAACTCGAAGATCAGGTAGCCGATCAGCGCCGAGACCAGCGCGATGGCGGAATTGGCAGGCGTGAAGATGTCGGTCAGCGCGGCGGCGAGCGTCTTGCCCGGCCCGGCCGAGCGCGTGAACTCGCCCATTAGCAGGTTCGAGTAGAAGAGGAAGACGATGAACGCGACCTCGACGACCGCCCGCCACAGGGGGGTCAGCCGCCGCCGGTTTCCTCTCGCGCTTTGCATCGAGTTTTCATCGTATCAGGCGGGAAATCAGGAACCCGTGAGGGCCGCCAAGCCTCCGCCGGCCCTCCATCCCGCCCATCCGCGGGCCGTCAGCCGGTTTGCGCTCTCCCGGTGGAGGGCACTAGCTTGGAAGAGTGCGGCGCGTATCCCCGGCGCCGCGCGGAACGAGGAGTCTGGATGCGGAGCGGAGTCTTTCTCTCGAGCTGCAGGGCGCTGATGGCCCTGGTGCTGACCGTGGCCTGGTGGGCCGCGCCAGCCCAGGACCTGAAGAGCTTCGAGCAGCGCATCACCACCAAAGTACTGCCCAACGGGCTGACGCTGATCGTCTGCGAGCGTCCAGAGGCCCCGGTTTTCAGCTTCTCCACCTTTATCGATTCCGGGGACGTAAACGACCCCTCCGGCGAGAGCGGCCTGGCGCACATGTTCGAGCACCTCGCATTCAAAGGGACCAGCCAGATCGGCACCAAGGACTGGAGCGCAGAGAAAGCCGCGCTGGCCAAAGTCGAGGCCGCCAACGAAGCTTACGAGGCCGAGCGGCTGAAGGCCGTGGGCCGCGACGAGAAGAAGATGGCTGCCCTGCAGCAGGCCTTCGTCGACGCCCAGAAGGACGCCCGCCAGTACGTCGTCCCCAACCAGTTCACCGACGTGGCCGAGCGCAACGGCGCCTCCGGCGTCAACGCCTTCACCGCCCTGGACGAGACGGTCTACTTCTGGTCGATGCCGGAGAACCGGCTGGAACTGTGGGCATGGCTGGAGAGCGGACGGCTGGCCGACGTGGCCCCGCGCGAGTTCTACAAGGAGCGCGACGTGGTGCTGGAAGAGCGGCGGATGCGCACCGACTCGAACCCCACCGGGCGCCTGCTGGAGCAGTTCCTGGCCACCGCCTACGTGGCCCACAACTACGGCCGGAGCGGCGTCGGCTGGCCCAGCGAGGTGGGCCACATCACGGCCACCGAGGCGATGGAGTTTCACCGCAAGTATTACGTCGGCTCGAACATTGTTATCGCCGTGGTGGGCGACGTGAAGGCCGCGGAGGCGCTGCCGGTCCTGGAAAAGTACTTCAGCCGCATCCCCGCCGGCCCCAAGCCCGAAGAGATGACCACCGAGGAGCCCAGGCAGTTCGCGGAGAAGACCGTTGTGATCCGCGAGGCCACGCAGCCGATGTACGTCGAGGGCTACCACCGCGGCGACTACCGCGAGCCCGACGCCCAGGTCTACAACGCCATCTCGGACATTCTGTCGAACGGCCGCGTTTCGCGCCTCTACCGCTCGCTGGTCCGCGACCAGCAGATTGCGGTCGAGGCTGCCGGCTTCAGCCCCTATCCCGGCGACAAGTACCCCGGCCTCTTCTGCTTCTTCGCCATCCCCGCGCCCGGCCACACGCCGGCAGAGATGAGCGCCGCCATCCACAAGGAGATCGAGAAGATCAAGGCCAGCGGCATTACGGACGAGGAACTTGCCATGTTCAAGACCCGCACCCGTGCCGACCTGCTGCGCGGGCTGGCCGATAACCAGGGCTTGGCCAACTCGCTGGCCGAGTACCAGAGCCGCTTCGGCGACTGGCGCGAGCTCTTCCGCGAACTGGACAAGGTGGACAAGGTGACCAAAGAAGACATTCAGCGCGTGGCCAACCTGGTCTTCGTCGCCTCGAACCGCACCAGCGCGTGGATCGAAACCGCCCCGCCCGCGCCGCAGCCCGGCGCCGGCAAGCCCGCCCAGAAAGACGGAGGCGCGGAATGAAGAACCTTCTCCGGCTCGCCCTCGCCGCCGCCCTCGCGGTTCCTGTGTTTTTGGTTGCTCAGTCCAACCAGTGGGAGCAGATCCCCACCCCCAAGCTGCACGATTTCAAGCCCGTCCAGCCCAAGCGCATCGCGCTGAAGAACGGCATCGTGCTCTTCCTGGAAGAGGACCACGAGCTGCCCTTCGTCTCCGGGTCCGTGCTCATCCCCCAGGGCTCGCGCGACGAGGACGCCGCCAAGACCGGCCTGGTGGAGCTCTACGGCGAATCCTGGCGGACCAGCGGCACGGCGAAGCACGACGGCGACTCGCTGGACGACCTGCTGGAGGCCAAGGCGGCGCACATCGAGACCGGCGGCGGCGAAGACTCCACCTCGCTCTCCTGGGATTCGCTCAAGGGCGACGCCGGCCCGGTCTTCTCGCTGGCCATGGAGCTGCTGCTGCACCCCAAATTCAACGCCGATAAGCTGGCGCTGGCGCAGCAGCAGATGGCCGCCGGCATCGTCCGCCGCAACGACGACGAAGGCGAGATTGCCGGGCGCGAGGCCGGGAAGCTCGTCTACGGCGCGCAGAGCCCCTATGCGCGGCAGCCCGAACTGGCCACCGTCGGCGCCGTCACCGTCAAGGACCTCGAAGCCTGGCACGCCCGGACCATCGGCGGCAAGCTCATCGTCTCGGTCTACGGCGACTTTGACCCCGCCGCCATGGAAGCGCAGCTCCGCGCCGCCTTCGAGCCGCTGCCCGCAGCGCGGCCCACGCCGCCGCGCCACGACCAGTTCAAGGAGCCGAAGCCCGGTGTCTGGTTCATCGACAAGGAAGACGTGAACCAGTCGAACATCGAGATCGTCGCCCTCGGCACCGACCGCCACAACCCCGACCAGCCCGCGCTGGCCGTCATGAACGAGATCCTCGGCGGCGGCTTTGCCTCGCGCCTCTTCCAGAAGGTGCGCACCGAGCTTGGGCTGGCTTACTCGGTCGGCGGTGGCCTCGGCTTTGCCTACGATCACCCGGGCACCTTCACTGTTTCCGCGCTCACCAAGAGCGCTTCGACGGTGGACGCCACACGAGCGGCTCTGGCCGAACTCGAAGGCCTCGACACCCGCCCCTTCACCGGCGAAGAGCTGAAGCGCGCCAAGGACAACATCCTCAACTCGTTCCTCTTCCGCTACGACACGCGCGAGAAGGTGCTGGCCGAGCAGGTGCGGCTGGAGTTCTACGGCTACCCGGCCAATTACCTGGAGACTTACAAGGCCGCGCTCGAAAAGGTCACCGTCGCTGACCTGAACCTAGTCGCGAAGAAGTACGTCCACGCCGAGCGCATGGCTATTCTCGTGGTCGGCAACGGGCCGGAGATCAAGCCGGGGCTGGATGCGCTGAAGCGCGGCCCCGTCACCCCCATCGACATCACCATCCCCATGCCGGGCAAACCCGGAGAGGAGAAGCAGAAGTGAGCACGACACAGGTCGAGAGCGGCAAGCTGGCCATCGTCATCATGGCAGCGGGCAAGGGCACGCGGTTGAAGTCCGCGCGGGCCAAGGTTTTGCACGAAGTCGGCGGCAAGCCGCTGGTGGGCCATGTCATCGCCGCCGCCAGTCAGCTTGTGGCCCCGGCCGACATCTTTGTCGTCGTCGGCCACCAGGCCGAGGCCGTCCGCAAGGCCATCGCTCCCACGGGCGTCCAGTTCGTCGAGCAGTTCGAGCAGCGCGGCACCGGCCACGCCGTCCAGTCCGCCGGCCCGGCCGTCCGGGGCTACGGGAACATCCTCGTCCTCTCCGGCGACGCCCCGCTCGTCCGCGCCGATCACCTGCGCGCGGTCTGGGAGTTCCACCTCGCCGAACAGGCCGCCATGACGCTTGTCTCCGCCGAGCTCGCCGACCCTACCGGCTACGGCCGCATCGTTCGCCGCGCGCCTGGGTCGAACGAGGTGGCCGCCATCGTCGAGCAGAAGATGCTTACACGCGAGCAGCTCACCCTGCGCGAAGGCAACATGGGCATGTACGCCTTCCGCACAGCTTCGTTGCTTTCCCATTTGGACAAGCTCACGGCGGACAATCCGCACGGCGAGCTCTACCTGACGGACATGGCCGGGGTGCTTTCGGCCGCGGGCGAGCGCGTTGTGGCATGCAAGAGCGACGACCCTGACTCGCTGCTCGGCGGCAACACGATCGCCGAGCTGATGGCTCTCGACGCCCGGATGCGCCTGGCCAACGCGCATAAGCTGATGGCCCAGGGCGTCACCATCTTCAACCCCGAGACCTCGGTCATCGACGCCGATGTCGAGATTGCCGCCGACACCGTCCTCGAGCCTTACGTGCAACTCCGCGGCCGAACGAAGATCGGCGCCGGCTGCACCATCCGGTCTTACTCGGTGATCGAGGACTGCACCCTGGCCGACGACGTGCTCATCCGCCAGAGCTGCGTGCTCACATCGAGCGCCATCGAGCGCGGCGCCCGCATCGGCCCCTTCGCCCATCTGCGCCCCGGCTGCCAGATCGGCGAAGACGTCCACATCGGCAACTTCGTCGAGACCAAGAAGGCGCGCCTGCACAAGGGCGTCAAGGCCGGCCACCTGACCTACCTGGGCGACGCCGAGATTGGCGAAGAGACCAACATCGGGGCCGGGACCATCACCTGCAACTACGACGGGGTGCACAAGCACCAGACCACCATCGGCCGGGGCGCCTTCATCGGCAGCGACTCCACCCTGGTGGCGCCGGTCACCGTCGGCGACGGCGCGTACATCGGCGCGGGCTCCTGCATCACAAAGGAGGTCCCCGCCGGCTCGCTCGCCGTGGGCCGCGCCCGCCAGATCACCAAGGAGGGCTGGGCAGAGGCGCGCCGCGCCCTCCGGGAGGCCAAGTAACCTGCCCGTGCTCCCGCATCCGGCGGCCGCGCATCGCCAGGCCGCCTGCCTCTTTCGTGTCATTGCACGCCCGCGCCGCCCTAGGCAGACTGTTCCTCAGCACAGCCGCCCCTCCGCGGCGGCGCTTGAACCGGAACTCGGCAGCCCCGGCGCTTTCCCATTCCGGAATTATTTACGGATTGCCTCGTCTTTCTTCCCACGAGGCTGCAACTGCAAGGCCGCCTCGGGAATCGAATCTACAGCGGCGTGTGCGACCGCTCGTCTTCGCCGGTTTTCCCGCCGATAAGAGTCGGAGGGAACCTGGGCTCCGAGCAGTACGTAAACGATTTCAGCAAGATCGACTCAAACAAAGGACCGCCGGCGTTCCATCTGTCCGGCGCAGCGGAAAGCGGAACCTGGCCTTGAACCTGGACCCCATGGGTACGGCAGAGACAAACCCGCAATTGGCGGCAACGGACGCAGGCGGCCCTGGCAGCCGCTCCCGGCAGTCCGTGCGCATCCTTGTGGTCGACGACGAGCCCCACGTCCGCTCCATGACCGGCGCCGTCCTCGAACGCCAGGGCTACGACGTCCAGTCGGCCACCAGCGGCCGCGATGCGCTGGCCCTCGTCGAAAACAACAGCTTCGACCTCGTCCTCAGCGACATCGTCATGCAAGACGGCGACGGCCTGACCCTGCTCGAACACATCCGAAACCAGCAGCCCCACCTGCCCGTGGTGATGGTCACCGCCATTCACGACATCAGCGTGGCCATCGACGCCATGCGCCGCGGCGCCTACGACTACCTGCTGAAGCCCTTCGAGCGCGACCACCTGCTGGCCACCGTCGCCCGCGCCCTCGAGCACGGACGCACCCTCGAAGAGAGCCGCAACTATCGCCAGAGCCTGGAACAGATTGTCCGCGCCCGCACCGAGATGCTCCGCCAGGCCATGGAAGACCTCGAGCACTCCTACGATGTCACCCTCGAGGCCCTCGGCGATGCCCTCGACCTCAAAGACTCCGAGACCGAAGGCCACTCCAAGCGCGTCACCGCCTACACCATCGCCCTGGCCCGCGCCATGGGCATCGACCCCAACCAGATCAAGGTCATCGCCCGTGGCGCCTTCCTTCACGATATCGGCAAGATGGCCATCCCCGACGAAATCCTCAAAAAGCCCGGCAGCCTCACCCCGGAAGAGAGAGTGATTATGCGGGAGCACTGCACCCGCGGCTTCATGATCCTGCGCAAGATCCCCTTCCTCGCCGAGGCCGCCGAGATCGTCCACTCCCACCAGGAACACTACGACGGCTCCGGCTACCCCAATCACCTCCACGGCGACGAAATCCCCATCGGCGCCCGCATCTTCGCCCTCGCCGACACCCTCGACGCCATCACCAGCGACCGCCCCTACCGCAAGGCGCGGAACTTCGATCACGCCCGTGCCGAAATCCTCCGCTGCTCCGGCACGCAGTTCGACCCCCGCGTCGTCGAGGTCTACCTGCGCATCCCCAACGAGCTGTGGCTGGAGCTGCGCAACGAGATTACCGGCCAGAACCGCCGCTTCTCCACCTTCGACCTGGTGGGCCCGCCCAAGCAGCCCTGACCCGCGCCACGCGCCGAAACAAGGAGCCAACCCCATGCCCGCTCTTTCCCCTCAAGATGCGCGCCTCCGCCTCCGGACCCTGCCCGGCTGGGAGATCGAAGACAGCCAGTTGACCCGCACCTTCCTCTTCGCCGGCTTCCCCGCAGCCATCGCCTTCGTCGACCGGCTGGCTGTGCGCGCCGAAGAGGCCGGCCACCACCCCGATATCCTCATCCGCTACAACCGCGTCCAGCTCACCCTGGTCACGCACGACGCCGGCGGCCTCACGGAGAAGGACTTCTCCCTCGCCGCCGACGCCAGCGCGCTCGCCGGCTGAATCTCGCCAGGGTTAAGAAGTCGAAGGACCCGAGGTTGCTTTTCGCCAGCCCCTCGTGCCAACCACCAATGGGGTGCCCCACCCTCAGCGCGTCTTTGTCTTTGCGCCTAGGGTGGGGAGGCACGCACCCCACCGCGCATCCAAGCCGTAAGAGGCTCTTCGGGTTCCGCCCTGGGGCCCCACATGAAGATGATATTTACAGGGTCAACAAGAGATTCGGTCAGGCTTCATCGTCAAGACCCTCGTCTTGTCTTCTAAAATCTGTATTTTTCGCGTTTTCTCCAGCTTGCTGGAGACGAGTGAGGGTATTTCTGTACCACCAAGCCGCAGCAAGACCGCCCGCTACGGCAGAGACTGCGGCGATAGCCCCCAGCCGCAGCCACCGTGAAGGGCGCGGCGCAGCCTTCTGTTCTTCTCGCGATTCCAATGATTCGAAAGAACTTTCCATAGAGCGTAGACTTCATGCAGGGCGTTCCGCTCGCCCACCCAGTCTCAGAACGGAACCTCCTGTTAGATGCGGAGCGCGACCGCAGGTTGTCCCGAGAGAACCCCAAAAATAATTTGGATTTTTGTATTGCATTTTTCGCAATCTATGTTAAGGTGTAGATATTCCGGTGATGGAGTGGTCGAGCTTACCCCTCCAGAACCGGGAGTGGTTTGCGTCACTGGCCTCCCGGCACGAACAGCTTCAACGTTCGTGCCGTCTTTTTTTTGCGCGAAAGCCAGCACTCCCCTCCTGCTCCCTTGCCGGGAACTCCCGCATCGCGGCGCACAATCCACTCAGAAATAAGAGCCCCGGACACCCATCCCGCTACTTTGCCTCGTCCCGGTTCCTCAACCAGATCTCCGCACCCCGCCCTGTTGGACTCCCTCTCCTCCGTCCTGTTTCCTTCCACCTTCGGCGCGGCTCTCCACCTCCCCAGGGGGGAGTTTTCTCTCTTGTTTGTAGTTTATGTGTATCTAACTATTGAATAAACAAGTACATACAGCTTAACGCTGTTGATTTAACGGTCAACAAAACGCCCCCTATCTGGAAGAAAAGACCACCTTCTTTGCCCAGTTTGTCGTGTGACCCGTCCTGGCCGGAGCCTCATCGGGGCCCAGCCGGAAGAGCGCGATTCGCGTAGAATGAAGAGACCCGGGGGCGCGCAGGTCGCGGCTCCGCGCACAATGATTGTTCTCGCTCCAGAGCTGGACCCTGACCCCGCGCCGCGTTCCACGCCGGCGTCGCAGACCTCCGTTCCACCTCCCCGCGCTCAGCGGCTGCCCTCGGCCCGCACGCTCAGCCGCTTCCTCGACGGGGCGCAGGCGGCGGTGCGGCTGCCCGGGCAGGTGACCCTGTTGCTGACCACCGACGCGGGGATCCGCCGGCTGAACCGCCGGTTCCGCGGCAAGAACAAGGCGACGGACGTGCTCTCGTTTCCCGCCATGGCGGTGCCGGGGCTGAAAGGCGCGGAGGCGCCGGCGGGCGACCTGGCCATCAGCGTGGATACCGCGCGCAAGCAGGCCAAGGAGCAGGGGCACGCGCTCGGAACCGAGCTGAAGGTTCTGATTCTGCACGGGCTGCTGCACCTGGCCGGCTACGACCACGAGACGGACTCGGGCAAGATGGCACGGCGGGAACAGCTGCTGCGCGGACGGCTCGGTTTGCCGCAGGGGCTGATTGAGCGGGTCGAGTCGGCTGCGCTCCCACCCCCTCGCAAACCTCGCGCCAGAGCGGGGAAGAAAGCATGAGCCCCTACGGCATCGTCGCTCTTCTCCTGCTGGGCGCTATCTACACGCTGGCCTCCTACATCCGCCGCGTCTATGCCGAGCGGGGCAAGATCCTCGCGCGCGAGGTGGAAGAGAACCTGGACGCCTGGGAAGAGCTGGTGGCGCCGCACCTCGGCCTGACGCGGGAGCACTCCGCGCTGGCCGCCTCGGTGCTGGAGCAGCTTTCGCTGGGGCTGATTGCTCTGGGGACAGGCGCCTTTCTCTTTGACCGCGCCTCGCACATGGGCCAGCCCACCTCGGCCGAGGTGGTGCAGGCGGTGCTGGCCGTCGTTCTTGTGGTGGTTTTTTGCCACCAGTTGCTGCCGGCGCTCTTGTTTCTGCGCACGCGCGGGCGATGGGTGCGCCGCTGGGTGTGGCCGGTGCTGGTCCTGCTCTGGGCGGTCACGCCGATTACGGTCTTCATCCGCTTCTTCTTCTCCGTGGCCTCGCTGGCCGAGGAGCAAACAACCACAGAGGAAGAGGAGTCGCCGGACGTGGAGGCGCTGCTCGAAGCCGGCGAGGAAGAGGGGATCCTGGAGCAGAGCGATCGCGAGCTGGTGCGCTCGGCCGTCGAGTTCGGCGACAAGCTGGTGAAGGAAGTGATGACGCCGCGGCCGGAGGTCTTTGCCGTACCTGAGGCGACGACGCTCGAGCAGTTCCTGGAGCTGCTGCGCGAGCACAATTACTCGCGCGTGCCGGCCTACGCGGGAACGCTGGACAACATCACCGGTCTGGCCTTTGCCCACGACCTGCTGCAGATTGCCGACGCCGAGGCGCGGGCGCGGACGGTGGCCACCATTCTTCGGCCGGTGGCCTTTGTGCCGGAGACCAAACGCGTCTACGAGCTGCTGCGCGAGATGCAGCGGGCCAAGCAACATATGTGCATCGTCGTGGACGAGTACGGCGGCGTGGTGGGCCTGGTGACGATCGAGGACATGCTGGAGGAGATCGTGGGCGAGATCCGCGACGAGCACGAGCCGGACGCGCCGCCCGGCTCCGCGGATGCCGAGCCGGAGCGCGAGCCCTCGGGCGCCTGGCTGGTGCCGGGAGGCTTTCCCGTCGACCGGCTGGAGGAGATCCTCGGCCATCAGCCGGCGCTGGGCGAGGAGTTCGAGGCCACGACGGTGGGCGGCCTGGTCAGCGAGCGCGAAGGACGCATCCCGCTGCCGGGCGAGGTGGTGGTGATCGAGGAAGCCGGCCTGCGCATCGAGGTGGTGGACTCGACCGACCGGCGCATGGAGCGGCTACGGGTTTTTCCGCTGCCTGCCGAGGGCGGGGAAGCGGCGGAGTCCTGAGCGGCAGTGCTCCGCTCAGGCCGCGGGAGGCAGCTTGGCCGTCAGCCGGATTCCCAATGCATCGAGCACGGCCAACGTTGTTTTGAGCGTGGGGTTTCCTTCCGCGCTGAAGGAGCGGTAAAGCTGCTCGCGCGAGAGCCCCGTTCGGCTGGCGATCTGCGCCATGCCCCTGGCGCGCGCCACCACGCCCAGAGCATGCGCAATGTAAGCGGCATCGTTGGTCTGGAGGGCCTCCGCCATGAAGACCGAGATTGCCTCGTCGGATCCAAGGTCTTCAGCGGGGTCGTAGCTCGTCAGTTTCTTTTGCATCTTCATCGCTCCATTCCCGCGCCAGGCGCTTTGCTGTCCGAATGTCCTTTGCCTGCGTGCTCTTGTCGCCGCCGCACAGCAGAATGACGATTGTGTCGCCCCGGCTCTGAAAGTAGACACGGTAACCCGGGCCGTAATCGATGCGCAGTTCGCTGATTCCCGCTCCCACCGGGCGCACGTCCCCCGGATTGCCGAAGGCCAGCCGGTCGAGGCGCGAGGCGATCAATGCCCTTGCCCGCTCGTCCCTGAGCCGCAGGCGCCATCGGCGAAAGGTCTCGGTCTGTTTGAGCGCGATCACACCGCTGCCTGTCGTTTATAAACTACCACAACTCCGATGCCTGTGCCGCCCTAACTGCCTGGCGCGATTCGTCGTACACTCAGTCAGGAGCCTGAGCACAAAGTTGAAATCTGGATTCGTTGCCATTCTGGGCCGGCCCAACGCCGGCAAAAGCACGCTGCTGAACGCCCTCACCGGCGAAAAGGTGGCGATTGTGACCGCCAAGCCGCAGACCACGCGCAACCGCATTCTTGGGGTGGTAGAGGTTCCCGCTCGCAAGGGCAAGCGCCCGGCGGCGCAGATCGTCTTTGTCGATACTCCCGGCGTGCACAAGCCCGGCTCGCAACTGGACCGCCGCATGTTGCAGGAGGTCTACGACGCCCTGGAGACGCGCGACCTGGTGCTGGTGCTGATCGACGCCTCGCGCCGCGTGAAGCTGGCGGAGCAGGAATCTCATGCCGCGGAATCGGGACCTCGGGCAGCAGCGGAACCCGGAGCGCACGCTCCCGGCGACGAGCAGCCCGCAGATGCCGCCGTCTCCGCGCCGCGCCCGCCGCAGAAGCGCAAGACGCCCGCCTGGGCCAGCGAGGACGAGTTTCTCTTCGGCCTGGTGCGCGGCATCGACTGCCCGGTCTTCCTGGTGCTGACCAAGATCGACCTGGTTCCGAAGGACGAGCTGCTGCCGCTGATCTCCTCGCTGAGCGCACGCCACAACTTTGCCCAGATCATTCCCATCAGCGCGCGCAAGAAGGACGGCCTCGAGCTGCTGCTCGAAAAGATCGTCACCGTGCTTCCCACCGGCGAGCGCTACTTTCCCCCCGACCAATACACCGACCAGCCCATGCGCTTCATGGTGGCCGAGCTGATTCGCGAGCGGATTCTGGTGGATACCGGCGAAGAGGTGCCCTACGCCGCGGCCGTGGTCATCGAGCGCTTCGAAGAGCCGGAAGCGCCGCCGCCACCCCCGCCGGGCAAGAAGGCCAGGCCGCCGGCGCGGCTGCCGCTGACTCGCATCGCCGCGGCCATCTACTGCGAGCGCGCCGGACAGAAGGCGATCCTGATCGGCAAGGGCGGGCAGAAGCTGAAGGAGATCGGCACCGGCGCGCGCAAACAGATTGAGTCGCTCCTGGGCACGCGGGTTTATCTCGAACTGCACGTGATTGTCGAGCCGAACTGGCGCGAGTCGCGCGGCTTCATCGAGGGGCTCGACTGGCGCAACCAACTGGAGCGGCTGGGCGGCAGGCAGGAGTTGGAAGAGTCGCCCGAAGAGAAATAGCTCTTCACGGTTTTCGCAAGAGCGCTTCGGTGCTCGATCTTCGTCGCGGGGACCTGCCCAGCCGGCGCGGGTGAGGTTTTGTCCCGCCCCATGCGCGGCTGATAGACTTCGCCTTTCTTCCCGGTTTGCAGGATTCCTCGCGGAAGACAACGGAAGAGAGGCAAGCCTTGACCACGCGCCGCAGTTTCATCAAGACCATTCCACTGACGGGCTGCGCGCTGGCCCTGGAAAGCGGCGCTCAGCCGCTGGCCGCCGGCGCCACTCCGGCCGCTGCGCAGTTGCAGTTCGATCCCGAGCCGGCCGGCCCGCTGCTGCCGCTGGCGCGTCTGCGCGCGAGGAGCCCCCTGCGCGGACGCATCGAGGTGCGCGACGGCAATCACCAGGTTTACTTCGCGGAGCCGTTTTCGGGCGAGGCGGAGTTTGCCGTTGGCGGGGCTCTCGGCACGCACAGCGTTTGCCTGCTTGCCTCCGACGGCGCGCCGCTGGCCATGCGCACCTTCCGCGTGGACTGCCGGACGGCGATCGAGGACGAGGGCGGCCGCATGGGCGGGCTGCTCAAGGACCTCTACTGGACCATGGCCACCGACGGGCCGGTCAGCGCGATGCGCTACAAAGGCGAGGTCTTTACCTGCTGGGATACCTGGCTCATGGACAACACGCAGACGCTGAAGGGCATGAAGTACTTCTGGCCCGAGGTCAAGTCGAACGTCGATTTCTACGCCGCTTCCCAGCGCGAAGACGGAATGGTCTGGGAGAACTTTGAAGCGCGCACCCCCGCGGAGACCTTCTGGGAGCAGGAGTTCCGATACGGTGACTTTGCCCGTCCGGCGGAAGACGGCCGGCTGCTGCTCAGGCGCGCGCCGGTCGAAGCCCACGTCGAGGCCTTTCTGCTGGAGGCTATCTACTACTCATGGAAGGCCAGCGGCGACACGCCGTGGATGGCGAGCAAGTTGGATGCGGCCCTCCGCTCCGTGAAGTACGCCACCTCCGATCCCTACCGCTGGTCGCAGACGTACAAGCTGGTCAAGCGCGGATTCACCATCGACACCTGGGACTTTCTGGTGGAGAGCGAGGCGAAGAACTCGGGCAGCATCATGGCGGTCGATCTGAAGAAGACGCACTTCGGCATCTTCTTCGGCGACAACGCCAACCTGATCGTCGGCCTGCGCCGCCTGGCGGAAATGCTGGAAGCCGCCGGTCGCGCCGAAGAGGCCCCCAAATACACTGCCCTTGCCGCGGATCTCGAAGCGCGCCTGAACGCCCTGGCCTGGAACGGCGAGTTTTTCACCCACTGGATTCCCGAGGACCCCAACGTCAAGTTCGATCTCGGCGTGGATATGAGCCGCCAGGTCTCGCTCTCGAATGCCTACAGCCTCAACCGCGGCATCCGCAACGACCAGTGCGCAGCCATCGTGCGCACCTATCAGCGCATCCGCAAAGAAATGCCGGAAAGCTCACCCGGCGAGTTCTACGCCATCTACCCGCCCTACGAGCGTGGCTTCTCCGACCAGAACGCCAAGTGGGAGTACATGAACGGCGGCGTCATGTCGTGTACCGCGGGCGAGCTCGCCTGGGGAGCATTCAACCACGGCTTCGAGGCCTATGGCGCGGATATTCTCGAACGCTACCGCCAGATCGCCGCCCGCCATCACGGCCTGGTGCCCGCCATTCTGCGCGGCAAGCAGCCCACCGCGCCCGAGCGAAGATTTACGCAGGTCGACCTGCGCTCCGTGGCCAACGCGGACTTTGGCGCGGGCGCTGCTGGCGTGGTCGGCTGGACCGGCGAGCCGGAGAACGACCTGGCGAATATGCCGACGGGCCGGCAGGTCTTCCGCGAGATTCCCTTCGACGTGATCGCCCCGGCCAGCAACGGACAGCGCGCCTGCCTGGCCATCTCCAGCGCGCCCAGGTACAAGCGGCAAGCCACACTGGCGGTGAATGCGGCCGCGCGCAGCTTCTATCTGCTCCATACCAAGAGCGGCGACAGCCTGGCCGGCAAGCTCACCCTCCGCTACGCCGATGGCACTACGCACTGGGAGTACATCCGCGCCGGAGTCAACATTAACCACTGGTGGGCGCCCGCGGACAACCAGTTCAACGAGCGCTACGGCCCAGGCCCGGAGCGCCTGCAGGTTGCTTGGCGCGGCCCCAACAAGAAGTTCGAGAACCTCGGCGTTTTTGTTGCCGGTTTCGAGCATCCGCACCCGGAAAAGACGATCGCTTCGCTCGACTTCGAGTGCATGGACACGGATGCCAAGTGGATGGTGCTCGCGGTCACGCTTTCTGACGCGCCCATGTACCTGCCGCCGTGGAACGATGTCTCCTTCGGCATGCCGAACAACTGGGGCGCGGCGGCGCTGGTGGCTGCCTTGGTGGAAGGCCTGGCCGGCGTCCGGGATCAGGGCGCCGCCTTCAGCAGGGCCCGCATTGCGCCGCGCTGGACCGCCAACGGCACCCGCTCCGCCACCGTCACCGTGCGCTATCCGGCCTCGCAGGGCTACGTGCGCTACGAGTACCTTTGCGACGAAGCGGCGCGGCGCATCGCGGTCGATTTTGCCGGCAGCGCGGAGGAGTTCGAGATTGCGGTGCAGATGCCGAATGGCGCTCGGCCCGGACGCGCAACGCTCGATGGCCGGGAAGTGCAGGCGGAGACGCAGACTGTCGAGTCGTCGCGCTATGCCGTGCTCCAGGTGAAAGGCGCGCGGGCGCACCGCCTGACGGTGGCGTTGGCCTGAGCTGCAAGGTGTTCAACTTGGCCAGCCGAGCGGCGCGGGGGGCGGGCTCAGGCTCCCCGCACCCGCCCGCGGCCCGATTCCTTTACAGCGTACATGCGGGTATCGGCGGCGCCGATGAGGGTGTGGACGGTGGAGCCGTCGGCCGGGGCGGTGGCCACGCCGATGCTGGCGCTGACCATCAATTCAAGTCCGCGGCGGGTGCGGAAGCGCGTCGTCATCAGTGCGCCGAGCAGGTC
>JBAVMZ010000517.1:0-4316 GCA_049690595.1 Occallatibacter sp.
CCGCTGCCGCAGACCGTCACCTCCAGCGTCTCGCTGCCGTTGGCTGCGGTCAGCCCGGTGGCGATCCGGGTGGCCTGCATCGGCGCCGGACGCGGCACCTCGCCGGTCACTAGTTGGGCCGCCAATACCGGGGCAAACACGAGAGAAACCAACAGGCCAAGCAGAGAAAACTGGGCAAAACGATGGGAATTGTGCACGGAAAGCCTCGCAATCGAGTAAGCATCCTCCGGCAGAGCCGGAGGCCTTATGGTTGGTGGCGCCTCAGAGGGGTCTGCGTCGGAGCGCTCCATGCCTGCAGCGGCCAGTCGCCGCCGGCACAAGCCAGTTGCCGCCAGAAGCCAGCCGCCACCGGCATAAACCCGTCGCCACCGGCGGAAACCAGCCACCCCGCGCCGTAGGCGCAACGTTGGTTAGCCCCGCGCTTCAGCGCGGGGTGAGAGTCACCAACAATGGAACCGGAGTCCCGTAGGGACGGCGCTTCAGCATCGTACGATTCCCTCTCACGCTTTTGCAAAGGGCACGGGAAAATCCAAAACCGGGGGCGACTGCCATAAATGTCGAACTCCGGTTGCCTCCGCGGCAGTGCCGGGCGTTTCCTCTTGCCGAATTTGCCGGTGAAACAAAGCGGCCTCCGCCAGGGGACGGAGGCCGCTCGGTCGTGCTTATGCATGACTTCAGACTACTTCAGGTTGCCGCTCGAATCCATGGTGATGCCGCCGGGGCCCTTGTCCTTCTTGGCCTCGTTCTCCTTGCGGGTTCCCATGGCCTTGTCGGTCCACTCCTGCGCCGCTGCCAGATCTGCCTTCACCGCGTCGGCATTGCCGAAGTCCACGTCGGCCTTGTTGCGGTAGATCAGGTTCAGGTACTGCATGGCGTCGTCGTAGTTGGCCTTGTTGGTGACGGCCATGTTCAGATACTTCAGGCCTTCCTCCACCAGCGGGGCGTTCTGGGCGGCAAGCGCCTCCATCACCTTCTTCGGAGCCTTCACGTTGCCCTTGCCGTCGTCGTCCAGGCCGGCCGCGCTCAGCGCCTTCAGCTTGTTCTCGTGCGCCAGGGTCCAGTCGATCACGCCCACGGTGTAGGCTGCCTCAGGATCCTTCGGGTCGACCGCCAGCACCTTCTTCTGCCACTCCTTGGCATCGTCCAGCTTCTTGATCTGGAAGTAGATGCCCGCCACCTGCTTCAGAGTGTTGGCGTCGTTCGGGTCCTTTGCCAAAACCTCTTTGTACAGGTCGATTGAGTCCTGCGCGGTCTTCAAGTTCTCCGGCGTATCAAGCCCGGCTACAACGTTCTGGGCCATGGCGGTGGCCAGGTAGGTCTTGGCCATGGGCAGGCTGGGGTCGAGCTGGGTTGCCTTCTGGAAGTGTCCGATCGCCTCTTCGTACCGGGCGCTCTTGTAGGCGTCGACTCCCTTGTTCAACTGGTCACGGGCAGCAAGGCGGTTGCACCCGCTCATGGAAAGCACCATGCCGGCCAAGGCTACCGTGAGCGCCGTAATACGTGCGGGTCCATTCATGTTCGTATCCTTCTCCTTCAGGCGGGCGCCGATCAGTCACACGCCTGGAAACTTGGTACAACTGGCCGCGGGCGGGAGGAGCCGAAACCAGGATGAGCAAATTGTACTCCCGTTTTCCGGCCGGTCGTACTGCAACCAGCCGGGCTGGCGGGCTTTGGGGAACGGTGTCGTGCCTCCGCTTCTGTCCCCGGACCGGCCAGCCGCATTCTCTTCGCCCGCGGGCCTGCGCTGCCCGGGGCTACCCCGCCGCAGCGGCGCCCGCAGCGCATGAGCCCGCGCCCCCTCGCGGGGGGCACCGGATTAGTGGCCTTCCAGAATCTTCGGCGTCATCAGACCGATGTGGTCCACGTTCGCCGTGCGTGCGATGTCAATCACCTCGGCAATCGAAGAGAAGTTCACATCGTCGTCGCCCTTGACGAACATGACGCGCTCGGCGCGGTTGGCGTAAATGTCGCGCAGCCGGGCCAGAAGCTCGCCCTTCTGCACGTCGGTTTCGTTGATCTTGTAGGCCGGCGCGCGCCCCGGCTGGTGCAGCACCTGCACCACAATGGTGCGGTCGTTCTTCGGCTGCTCCTGCTGAGGGGTCTTGGGCGGCTGAGGCACAAGCGCATCCAGGCCCTTGGGCGTAACCGGCACGATGACCATGAAGATGATCAGCAGCACCAGCAGGATGTCGATCATCGGGGTCATGTTGATGTCGCCCATCGCGCCGCCACTGCTCCCGGTTGTCATTGACATGGCGAAAATTCCTCGTTTTCTCGAAAGTCGTTAATTGGCGTTCCGGAGGGGGGTAGTGTTACTCGCCGCCCGCCAGGTTGCCTTCCTTCTTCTGGGTCAACAAACCGACATCTTCCACGCCGGCCGTGCGCACGGCGTCAATCGCGTCTTCCACCGCGCGATACTGCGCGCGGGCATCGGCGCGAACAAAGATCGTCTTGCCCGGCTTGTCGGCCAGCTTCTCGCGAACCTGTACGCCCAATTCGGAGACGGACGTCTTGTTCTGCCCCAGAAACACGCCGCCGTCGCGCGTGACCGCCACGACAATCGCGTCTTCCTTATCCGCGTCCGGCATGGCCTGGGCGTTGTCCACCTTCGCCATATCGACCTGGACTTTGTTCTGGAGCATCGGGGTGATGACCATGAAGATGATCAACAGCACGAGCATCACGTCCACCATGGGGGTGACGTTGATGGCGGCGGTGACCTTACTGCCTTCTGAGCGAACCGCAATTCCCATTTTCGGGCTCCGTTGCCTGTGATTTTTGTTGCCGGTGGCTTCCGGGCCAATGGCCAAGTGGCAGGACCGGGCGGTGCGAAACCGGCAGGCGGGGGAGAACTTTCACTCTCCCGCCCACCTCAGCTTCCCGCTCGGGCCCAAAGCCGCTTCGCTTAGCGCTTGTGGCTCTGCTTGATGAAGTAGTCGATCAGTTCGCTCGAGGAGTTATCCATCTCGACGTCGAACGCTTCGACACGGCCGGTGAAGTAGTTGAAGGCCATAACGGCCGGGATGGCGACCAGAAGGCCGAAGGCGGTGGTCACCAGGGCTTCCGAAATACCGCCGGCGACCGCGCCGATCCCCGAGGTCTTCTGCGTGGCGATCTGCTGGAAGGCGTTCAGAATGCCGACGACGGTGCCGAACAGTCCGACGAACGGAGCCGTGGCGCCGATGGTGGCCAGAACCGACAGGCCCCTCTTCAGCTTGGCGTGAACGATGGCCTCGGCACGCTCCAGGGCGCGCTCGGAGCTGGCGATCGTCTCTTCCGTCGCCACGCCACCGGAGGCGCGGAACTCCTGCAGGCCGGCGGTCACAACCTCGGCCAGGTGCGACTTCTTGTTGCGATCGGCGATCTTGATGGCTTCCTCAAGCTTGCTGTCCTTGAGCGCGCCGGCAACCTTGGGGGCGAACTCGCGGGACTGCTTGCGGGCCGCCGAGAAGTACAGGTAGCGATCGATCATCACGGCCAGCGACCAGATGGACTCGATGAAGAGAAGAATGGCCACGCAGCGGGCCAGCCATCCCATGTGTTCCCACAGCCCCATGGGGCTGAAGCTGACCGTCTGCTCTTCACCGTCGAAGATGAATGCCAGGTTGGCGGCCGTGTGCGAAGCGAAATGTGCGAGCTGAGCGAGAATCACTGAATCGTTCCTCCTAAGGAGTTTTCTTGTGGACTGCGGATGCCCGGCGCTGCGGGCCACTGCTGGGAATGCGGCACTGCTAGGATGCGCATTCGGTTCCGATGCGAAGCCCCTCGCCAAGCATACGGCGAGGGGCCAGAGACTTCATCATCCACCCAGGGTGAAGATGACGTTCACCGTGGTTTCCACTTCCACCGGCTCGTTGTTGAGCAGGTAGGGGCGGTAGCGCCAGGTCTTGACCGCGTCCAGCGCCGCCTGTTGCAGCATCGCCGGACCGCTGATGACGCGAAGGTTCTCGATCGCGCCGGACTTGGAGATCGTCGCCTGAAGCACCACAGTGCCGGAGACGCGAGCTGCCTTGGCGATCGGCGGGTAGATCGGCGTCGTCTTTTGCAGAATCATGCCCTGCGCAACGCCAGCCGAGATGTTGACCTTCTTGGGAGCCTCAGCCTTCACCTTCTGCTTGTTGGCATCGCCAAACAGGCTGCCCATCGAGCTGTTGCTGCTGCCCATGCCTTCCATGCCGGCAACGCCGAAGCTCTGCGTCGGCGGAGCTTCCTTCTCGGTCACCATCTTGATGTCGTGCGGGATGCGGGTCGGCGCGGTGAGCTGATTGTTCATCATCTCGGACTGCACGTGGACCACATGCACGGCCTCCGGCGGC
>JBAVMZ010000518.1:0-4207 GCA_049690595.1 Occallatibacter sp.
GCACCACCTGGTTCATGGCCTGGCGCACGCGCGTGCAGAAGCGCTCGATCATCTCGTCGATGGGGGGCTGACTGTGCTCGTCCGCGGCGACTGGCGCGCTGTTTCCATTGGGCAGCGAGTAGCCGCCCGGCCCCTTCATCAGGCGGAGTTCGTGGATGTCGCGCGATAGCGTGGCCTGGGTGACGGCGAAGCCGTGGCGGCGCAGCTTGCGGCGGAGTTCGTCCTGGCTGGCTACTTCGGTGTGAGTGAGCAGCTCGCGAATCGCGTTGTGGCGAAGGTCCTTCATTTTTCTTCCGTGCGTGCGCTGCCGGGGCAGCGGTAAGAGCGAAAACGCGGCCCGCAGTCGTGCGGCCGCGCATGAATAAATATACGTCGAAATGCATAACTATGCAAGACCGGATTCGGCAAAGGCCCTGGATGCCCGCTCGGAGTCCGGCCGCGCGCCCCAGTTGGGAAACCGCGACGGCTCGGCCCCCGCGCTGATACACTTACCTATTGGCCTTGGCTTCCAATTCCCTACGGCCTCACCGAAGCGAGAACATGACAGGAAACGCACCGTTTACCACCCTCAACGACCTTTTTCGCCGCGTTGCCGCCGCGGCCAACCCCCGTGCCATCCTCTGGCAAGACGAGTTCGGCCAATGGCAGCCCATCTCCTCGGACCAGATCTACCAGCGCGTCCGGGCAGTAGCTTCGACGTTCCTCGCCTGGGGTGCGCAGAAGGGCGATCGGATCGCGCTGATCAGCGAAAATCGCTGGGAGTGGGCGGTGACGGACTTTGCCACCCTCGCCATTGGCGCCGTTACTGTACCCATCTACCCCACGCTCACCGGCGAGCAGGTGGCAGCGATGATGCGCGACGCCGGGTGCAAGATCGCGGTGGTCTCGACCCGGCGGATCTTCGACAGCCTGGCAGCGGTCCGCTCGAAGACGGAGTTGGAGCGGATCGTGCTCATGGACTCCGGCGCAGCCACCGAGGACGCCATCCCCTTCAGCGAGTTGGTTGCCGGCGCCGACGCGCGCGGCGCTGAGCGCGATCCTGTCTTCGACGCGCTGGTGCGCGCCGTCGAGCCCAGGGACATGGCCACGCTGATCTACACCTCCGGCACCACGGGCGAGCCCAAGGGCGTGATGCTCACCCACGGCAATTTCGCCAGCAATCAAAACGTGGCCCATGCAGGGTTTTACTTCGACTCGACCGACGCCTGCATCTCCTTCCTGCCGCTCTCGCACGTTACCGCCCGGGCCCTCGATTACGAGATGTACGGCTTTGGGGCGCAGTTGGCCTACTGCAAGCAATTCGACAAGATGCCGCAGGCGATGCTCGAGGTTCGGCCGACAGTCTTCGTGGGCGTTCCGCGGGTCTTCGAGAAGATCCGCCAGGAAGTGGAGAGGCAGGCTGGGCTCTCGCCGGTCAAGAAGCGCCTTCTGGCCTGGGCCATCGCTTTGGGGGCCAAACACGCGGAGACGGTCTACCAGGGCAAAGTGCCCAGCTCGCCGCTCTGGAAGCTGGCCAACAAGCTTGCCTACAGCAAGGTCCGCGAGGCCTTCGGCGGGCGGGTGCGCGTCTGGGTCAGCGGCGGCGCGCCGCTCGGCATCGATACGGCCCGCTGGTTCGCCTCGGTCGGCATTCCTGTCTGGGAGGGCTACGGGTTGACCGAGACCTCCCCGCTGATCGCCCTCGACAATCCCGTGACGCAGCGCCTGGGGTCGGTGGGCAAGCCGGTCCGGGATATGGAAGTCAAGTTTGCCGAGGACGGCGAATTGCTGGTGCGCGGCCCGTCCGTTTTCTCTGGGTATTGGCAGAAGCCTGAGGCGACCGCCGAGGTCTTCGATGCCGAGGGCTGGTTCAGGACCGGCGATATCGGCCACCTGGACGAGGACAACTTCCTGTTCATCACCGACCGTAAGAAGGATCTGCTGAAGACCTCCGGCGGCAAGCTGGTGGCCCCGCAGCCGATCGAGAGCCACTTGCAGACCAACATCCTGGTGGCGCAGGCGGCCCTGGTGGGAGACAAGCACAAGTTCATCTCCGCGCTGATCTCGCCCAACTTCAAGGCTCTGGGGGATTGGGCGCAACGGCACGGGGTGCAGGCGCCGGACCGCGCCGCGCTGGTGGCCGACAGCCGGGTGATTGCCTGCTACGGAGAGATTGTGCGCACCGTGAACCAGGGGCTGGCCAACTTCGAGACCATCAAGCGCTTCCGCGTCGTGGCCGAGGAGTGGACCCAGGAGAGCGGCGAACTGACCCCGTCGATGAAGCTCAAACGGCGCGTGATCAACGAGCGCTACGCGGCGGTAATCGACGAGCTTTACGCTGACGAAGCGACCTCACGCGGCGAATAGGGAAGGTGAGGCGGCGACCGAGTTCGCGCCCGTAGTGGGCGCGCCTGCCCCACATGGCGTGCAGGGCGCGGAAGAAAGGGGCGCCCCAGGCGCCGACAGCCAGCAGGCCGCCGAAGAGCACGACCGCGTCGATGCTCAGGCGGCCTGTGTCGTTCCAGTAGGCGTCCGGCTCGAGATTCAGCCATAGGGCGAACTCGTCCAGCGTCAAGGCGGCTCCGGCCCCGTAGCTGATCGACATCAGGCGGCTGAAGAAGATCGAGAGGGGTGAGTGCGACCTGCCCAGGTCGAGCAGCCAGCCGTAACCGACCAGAAGCAGAATCAGAATCCCCCAGACCAGGTGGTGGATGTGGCGTCCGTGGACCACCACCCAGCCGAAGGGCCCCTCGTTGTGCAGGATGAACCGCACAATGAGGCGCACCCCGATAAAGGTGACCAGGAAGGAAAGCGAAGCCAGGAACATGCGCCGCCGGGGGCGGTCGGGAATGGTGGAGCGAACCAGAAAGCCGAGCCGCGTCAACTGGAGCAGGACCAGCAAAACGACGACGACCAGGCTGGCGAAGGCCAGCAGCAGCAGGGCTCCGGTTCCGGGCATATCTCATTGAAACACCTTAGCCTGTGGGGAACAAGTGCGGACGGCTCCGCAGGAGAACACCCGCGCCGGTGAGCGCGGTCACGTTTTCTCTTTACAACCTGGGAGTACACTGGTTAAGGCGTCGAGTCCGGCGTTTTCCCGGCTATCTGGCGCTCAGTTCCAGGGACACGATCCCGGCCCGGCCCCCGTTGCCGCGCCTACGACCAGGAGAATTTACGATGCGAGTTGCTTTGTTGACCGGCGGCGGCGACTGCCCCGGACTGAACGCTGTTATCTATGCGGCCGTGAAGAAGGGAATCAACACCTACGGCGATGAGTTCATCGGCTTTCTGAACGGCTGGCGCGGCGTGCTGGACAACCAGTGGATCCCGCTCACGCTCGAGAACATCGATGGCATCCAGCTCAAGGGCGGCACCATCCTGCACTCCTCGCGCACCAACGTGAAGAAGATCCCCGGCGGCATCGACAAGGTTCGCGAGGTGCTCAAGCAGAACAAGGTCGACGCGCTGATCGCCCTGGGCGGCGACGACACCCAGTCGGTGACCCTCTTCCTGAGCGAGAATGGCGTGCCCAGCGTCGGCGTTCCCAAGACCATCGACAACGATATCAACGGCACCGACCAGACCTTTGGCTTCGACACGGCCGTCATGATTGCCACCGAGGCCATCGACCGCATCCACACCACCGCCGACTCGCACAACCGCGTGGTCGTCGTCGAGGTGATGGGCCGCGATGCCGGGTGGATCGCCTACGCCAGCGGCGTGGCCGGCGGCGCCCACGTCATTCTCGTTCCCGAGCTGGACATCGATATCGACCACGTCTGCAAGCTGCTGAAGTACAACTACGACCACGGCAAGCACTACGGCGTTGTGGTGGTTGCCGAAGGCTGCCACCTGCCCGAGGTGGGCCAGGTGACCGGCTCGACCGAAGTCGACTCCTTCGGTCACGCGCGTCTCTCCGGCATTGGCGAGGCTCTGGCCGATCTGATCGAGAAGAAGACCGGCTTCGAGACCCGCTCCGTCAACCTGGGCCACACCCAGCGCGGCGGCGTGCCCACGGCCTTCGATCGCGCGCTCGGCCAGCGTTACGGCCTGCATGCAATCGACATGGTGCACGAGGGCAAGTGGGGCCGCATCGCCGTCCTCCACGGCCTCGACATCACCGACATCACCATCAAGGAAGCCATCGCCACCAACCGGCGGCTGGACCAGCGGTTCTTCGATGTGATCAAGGACCTGGAAGCGAAGGTATAAGCACATAGCCGTTTAG
>JBAVMZ010000519.1:0-2507 GCA_049690595.1 Occallatibacter sp.
GTTCACCGCCGGGCCCCCCGGCGCCGCCCGGAAGCCCCGCGCAAAGACCTTCGTGTCCTCCTCGGGCAGGCGGTCGAGGGCGTAAACAGCATCCAGCGTCGTGCGGCCAACGAAGAGGACCTGAGGCATGGCTCGATTGTATTCGGCGCTCAGTGCCGCGCGGCCTTGCCCGCCTGAATCCGGTACCGTCCCGAGGCCAGCACCAGGCGCAGTGCGCCGCCTTCCTCCGTCGACGCCAGAATTCCCGATCCAGGCAGGCCGGGCGCCGTGGCCAGCGGCGCGCCGTTGACTGTCGCCGCCTCGGTCTTCACGCTGTCCAGGACCACCGTCGCGTTGAGCCCCGGCGGGATGAGCACCTCGTAGGCCGTCCCCGCCGGCCCCTGCGTCCAGCCGCTCTCGATCGGCCCCAGCGCGGAGCGGTAGCTGGCCTGGGCGTGCGCCAGTCCGGCTGGCACGTAAGGATGCAGAGTCAGCCGCTCCGGCGGCTGGCGGGTGAAGTCGAGATCGATGCCGGCCAGGCCGCGGTAGAACCACTCCTCGATGTGGCCCAGCATGAAGTGGTCCTGGGAGCTGTTGGGGTTCGCGTCCCAGGCCTCGGTCAGCGCGGTGGCGCCCTGCTTGAGCTGATAGCCGTAGCTGGGCGCGTCGGTTCGGCGCAGCATGGCAAGCAGCACGTCCGAGCGTCCGCTGTCCATCAGCGCGCTGACCAGGTAGTGGAAGCCCACGTCGCCCGCGGTCACGTGGTCGCTGTGGGCGTGGATGTCGGCGGCGAGGGCTTCAAGCACGCGCGGCTTTTTTCCGGCCGGCGTCATGCCCAGGGCCAGCGGCATGGCCTGCGCCGTCTGGCTGCCGGTGTCGTAGCGGTCTTCGCCGGCCTTGAAGAAGCGCGCGTTGAAGGCGGCGAGGACGGCTTCGGCCTGGCGGTGGAAGTCCTCCTGGTCCTGCGGCTTGCCTAGGAGGGCGGCGGCGGCTTCCACGGCGCGGAGGTCCTGGTACCAGGTGGCCGTCGCGGTCAACCCCAGTGTGGTCAGCTTGGAGACGCCCGGCTCGCCCGGCCCGATGTCGTACCAGTCGCCCAACCCGTAGGCCACAATGCCGTCGTGGGCGCGCGTGCCCAGGTAGAGGGTATAGGCGCGCATCGTGTCGTACTGCGCGGCCAGAAAGCTCAGGCTGCCGGTGCGCTGGTAGACGTACCACGGGGCCAGCACCGCCGCCGAGCCCCACTCCGGCGAGTCGTTGAAGGGCGGCGAGAAGACCACGTACTCGGGCGCAATCTCCGGCGCCATGCCGGTCGTGGGGCCTTCGGTGTGCTGCGCGTCGCGGATGTTGCGCGCCGTGGCGGCGTAGAGGCCGGCGAAGTCGAAGTCGTAGAGCATTCCGGCGGCCAGCAGATGCGTCTCTTCCAGCCACCCCAGCTTCTCGCGGTGCGGGCAATCGGTAAACAGGCTCACCGCATTGTTCTCGATGGCGCGCAGGATGAGCGTGTGGATGCGGTTCAACTGCGGGTCGGAGGTGGTGAAGCTGCCGGCCTGCGCCGAGGAGGTGTGCACGGCCTCGCCGGTCAGGCCCAGGACGCGCGCGCCGCCGCTCGTTTCCACTTGCACGTAGCGGAAGCCGTAGTAGCTGAAGCGCGGATGCCAGGTCTCTTCGCCGTGGCCGGCGAGGGTGTACGAGAACCACTGTGGCTCGCCCGAGCTGTGCTGCGAGACGAGGCCGGTGGGGGCGAGCAACTCACCCGGAATCAGCTTCACCGACGAGCCGGCTGGCCCGGCGACGCGGATGGCCGGCCATCCGGCGAAGTTCTGCCCCAGGTCGTAGACGGTGACGCCGGGTTTCGGCTGGGTGGTCTTTGCCGGCGCGTAGACTTTCATCCGGCGGATGGGCGGCGCCGCTTCGGGAACCAGCGTCCCGCCTGGGCCGGCCACGGTCTGCGCGGCCTGCCAGAGGGAGTCGTCGAAGCCCGGCCGGTCCCAGCCGGCAGGCTCGCGGCGGGCGTCGAAGTCCTCGCCGCCGTAGGTGTTCGAGAAGGTCACCGGTCCCGGCACCGCCTTCCACTCCGGCCCGCTGAGGATCTCGGTCGAGCTGCCGTCGGCAAAGTCGATGTGCAACTGCACGATGGCCATCGCCGGCCCGTAGACGCCCTCGAACTTCTGGTAGCGGCCGGGCGTTTTTGGCACGCGATACATGCCGTTGCCCAGCATCACGCCCACGGCGTTCGGGCCCGGCTTGAGCATCCGGGTCACGTCGTACGCGTCAAAGCAGACGGTCTTGCGATAGTCGGTCCAGCCGGGCGTCAGCAGGTCTTCGCCCACCTTCGCGCCGTTCAGGCGCAGTTCGTCCTGGCCGAGGCCCGAGGCGTAAAGCATTGCGCGGCGGACCGGATGCGCCAGCCGGAAGCCCGCGCGGAAGAGCGGCAGCGGCGCGGCCGGGTCATCGGCGCCGGGCGCGGCGATCCACTTTGCGCGCCACTCCGGCGCCTGGGTCCAGTGCGCCTCCTTGCTCCAGGC
>JBAVMZ010000520.1:0-2901 GCA_049690595.1 Occallatibacter sp.
TCGGCGGCCAGACCACGCCCATCTGGCTGGTCAACCTCAAGACCCTCGACCTGGTTCGCGTGCCCCGCGAGAACTCGAACGACTCCAACCCCGTCTGGGTCGGCAATCAGGTCTACTTCCTCTCCGACCGCTCGGCTGACGGCAAGAACTCCGGCCCCGTCACCCTCTACCGCTACGACACCGCCAGCCGCCAGGTCTCGCCCGTTCTGCCCAACTCCGGGCTGGATATAAAGACCTTCCAGGCCGGGTCCGCAAAGGGCACCGATGGCGCGGACCGGACCGCCCTGGTGGTGGAACAGTTTGGCCGCATCCTTCTGGTGGACCCTGCCACGGGTATGAACACGCCAGTTCAGATATCCGTCCACGGCGAGCTGCCCTCGCTCGTCACCCGCCGCGTCACCCTCGCCCCTGAGGAGATCCAGAACGCAGGTCTCTCGCCTTCCGGCGTTCGCGCCGTCTTTGAAGCCCACGGCGAGATCTTCACCGTCCCCGCCGAGAAAGGCGACACCCGCAACCTGACCCAGACGCCCGGTGTGGCCGAGCGCAACCCCGCCTGGTCGCCCGACGGCAAGACCATCGCCTACTTCTCTGACGCCAGCGGCGAGTACCAGCTCTACCTTCGTGAGCAGACCGGCTTCAAACCGCCCACGGTCATCGACCTCGGCCCCGAACCCAGCTTCTTCTATAACCCGGTCTGGTCGGCCGACTCCAAACGCATCGCCTACACCGACAAGCATCTCCGCCTCTGGTACGTCGACGTGCCCACCGGAAAGACCCACGCCGGAAAGCCTGTGCTCATCGACAAGGGAACCTACGGCAGCTTCGGCTCCGACTTCGGCCCCGTCTGGTCGCCCGATTCCAAGTGGCTCGCCTATCACCGCGACCTCGACAACCAGCTCCGCGCCATCTTTGTCTACTCGCTCGAAACCCACAAATCCACCCAGGTCACCGACGGCATGAGCGACGCCTTCTCGCCCGTCTTCGACGCCAACGGCAAGTACCTTTACTTCCTCGCCTCCACCGATGACGGCCCCTCAAAAGCCGGAATTGACCTTTCCTCGCTCGATCGCGCCCAGACCTCCGCCCCCTACGTTGTGGTGTTGGCCAAGGACGGCGCCTCGCCAGTGCCTCCCGAAAGCGACGACGAGAAGGTAAAGGACGAAGCGAAAAAGGACGACAAGATAGACGCCGACAAGGACGCTGACAAGGACAAGTCCGCCCCCGGCAAGAAGGACAAGGACAAGAAGGACTCCGCCAAGTCCGACGAACCCAAGAAGGACGACGGCAAGGACAAGGATAAGGACAAGGATAAGGATAAGGACAAGAAGGATGCCGACAAGCCGGTCGAGGTGAAGATCGACCTCGAAAAGATCGGAGACCGCATCCTCTCGCTGCCCATCCCGCCGCGCAACTATGGCGGCCTGGCCACCGGCAAGGCGGGTGTTCTCTATCTTGGCGAGGGAGGACCCTTCGGCCGCTCCTCCGCGGAGGGCGATGGTCCCGGCATTCACGCCATCTGGCGCTTCACCCTGGAGAAGCGCAAGCCCGAAACGGTTCTGAACGACATCGACGGCTTCGGCGTCTCCTTCGACGGTTCCAAGGTTTTCTACGCCCGCAAGGGCAGCTTTACCATCGCCTCGGCCGACGACCTCAAGCCCGGCGACGGCGCCCCCGGCAAGCCCCTCAACATGGGCTCGCTCGAAACCGTCATCGACCCTCGCGCCGAGTGGCGGCAGATCTACCACGAAACCTGGCGCATCCAGCGCGACTTCCTCTACGATCCCAACACCCACGGCCTCTCCATCCCCAAGGTCGAGGCCCGCTACAAGCCCTACCTCGACGGCCTCGCCGCCCGCTCCGAGCTCAGCTACCTCTCCACGGAGATGCTGGGCGAAGTCACGATCGGCCACATGTTCATCGGTGGCCCCTACCACCCTGAGAACGCCCCAAAGACCGGACTCCTCGGAGCGGATTTCTCCCAGGAGAACGGCCGGTACAGGATCAGGAAGATCCTCGGCGGCCAGAACTGGACCCCCGGCCTCGCCTCGCCACTCACGTTGCCCGGCGTATCGGTCAAGGAGGGTGAGTACCTGCTGGCCGTCAACGGCCACGAGCTGCACGCCGGCGACAACCTCAACCAGGCCTTCGACGCCACCGCCGGCAAGCAGACCGTCCTCCAGGTCGGCCCCAGCACCGACGGCAAGGACGCGCGCGACGTCACCGTCGTCCCCATCGACGATGAGGACGGCCTGCGCAACCTCGACTGGATTGAATCCAACCGCCGCAAGGTGGGCGAGCTCTCCGGCGGCAAGGTGGCTTACGTCTACATGCCCAACACCGGCGGCTCCGGTTACACCAACTTCAACCGCTACTTCTACTCCCAGCTCGACAAACAGGGTCTCGTTCTCGACGAGCGCTGGAACGAAGGCGGCTTCATCGCCGACTACATCGCCGAAACCCTCCGCCGCATCCCGCTCTCCGCCGCCATCGAGCGCGACGGCAAGCCCATCCACGACCCCGTTGGCGCCATCTTCGGACCCAAGGTCATGCTCATCAACCAGAACTCCGGCTCCGGCGGCGACGCCATGCCCTGGTACTTCCGCAAGGCCGCCATCGGAAAGCTCGTCGGCACCCGCACCTGGGGCGGCCTGGTCGGCATTGGCGGCTTCCCGCCGCTCATGGACAACGGCTACGTCACCGCCCCGCGCTACGCCATCTACGGCCTCAACGGCGACTGGGAGGTCGAGAACCACGGAATCCCGCCGGACGTGATGGTCGAGGAACTCCCCGCCGACGTAGCCGCAGGCCACGACAAACAATTGGAAACCGGTGTGCAGATGGTTCTCGATGAACTCAAGGCCCATCCCGTCCCCGAATTCCCCATCCCCCCCTACCCCAACT
>JBAVMZ010000521.1:0-1564 GCA_049690595.1 Occallatibacter sp.
ATAGGGGTCGGGAAGGGCTCTCGCCCTCCCCGCCCTCCGAACCGTGCGGGCGGTTTTCCCGCACACGGCTCTCCAGTCGCTGGTTTCCTCATCGGGGATGTCGCGCCAATTCGAAGGCTGTGCGAAGGGTGAACAGCCCTCGAGTAGCGAAGAAGTCATTCGGCCAGCGTTGGTGGTCGGTCAGGCATCGTCCGATCCCGGGCCGCTTCTCCTGCTTGCGCAGGATTGCGCGCAGCCGGCGCCGGACGAAGCCGTCAAGGACAGCATACAGCGCCGGCCTGGCATGCTTGAAGTAGCCAAACCAGCCCCGCAGCATCGGGTTCAGCTCGCCGATGATCCGCCCAAGGCTGTCGCCCCGGCTGCGCATCGTCCGCGCCCGCACCTTGTCCTTGAACGCCGCCAGGCTCTTCTTGCGCACCAGTCGGCGTCCCGCCTCGAACCGGTAGCCCAGGAACTCGAACCCCTGGCCCGGTTGCGCGCTGTCGCCAACCCGTGTCTTGTCCGGGTGCAGGCTCAGGCCGTTGGCCGCCACCCACGCCTGAACGCGGCTGAGCGCAGCCAGGGCCTCGGCCTCGGTGCGGCACAGGATCACGAAGTCATCGGCGTAGCGCACCATCCGCAGCCCGTTCGCCTCCATCAGCAGGTCGAGCGGGTGCAGATAGAGGTTGGCCAGCAGCGGCGACAGCACCGCCCCCTGGGGCGTTCCCGTCGTCGGCTGCCAGCGCGCCATCTCCGTCATGATCTCCTGCCGCAGGAAGCCATCGATCAGCGACAAAATCCTGCCGTCGCTGATCGAACCCGCAACCAGCGCCATCAGCCTTTCGTGCGGGATGCTGTCGAAGTAGCCCCGCAGGTCGGCGTCCACCACGTGGGTGTAGCCCGCCCGCAGCAGCCGATCGACCTCCCGCAGCGCGTCCTTGCAGCCGCGTCCCGGCCGGAAGCCGTAGCTTCCCGGCCGGAACTGCACCTCAAAGACCGGCTCGATGGCCAGCTTCAGAGCCGTTTGCGTCCCTGCGCAGGCGGGGATCCGGTCCTTGACCGTCGGGATGCCAAGCGGACGGGTACGCCCGTCGCCCTTGGGGATTTCCACCCGTTTGACCGGGCTGGGCCGGTAGCTGGCGTGCTTCAGGTCGTCGTGAAGTTCCGCCAGATACCGTTCCGCGTTGGCCTCGAACCGTTCGATGCTCTGGCCATCCACCCCCGCCGCGCCGTGGTTGCGGGCCACCTTCTGCCACGCCACCGCGAGCGTCGCCGGGCGGATTGCCTTGTCCACCAGACTGAACCACTTGCCTCCTGTGACGCCGTTGCCCAGCGCCGACACCATGCGGTCGGTCCAGATCGACGCTTCCATCCACCAGCCCCGTGCGGGGTGGCCCGTGTCTGCCCCTTGCCTAGCCGTCTGCGGCACATGCGGGGCTTCTGTTGCGTCCATCCGGTCCTCTCGCATCCAGCTTCCTACCCCCCTTCCCTCGCGGCGGTTTTGCTTCCCGTCGCTTCTGCCGCCCGTGGCGGCCGCGGTAATATGAGGGCTCTGACTCCTGCCGGCCTCACCCTGGCCGGCAGG
>JBAVMZ010000522.1:0-4894 GCA_049690595.1 Occallatibacter sp.
GCTGTAGACCGTCTGGTAGCGCTCGCGGTCGGCCGCCGCGTCGTCGCGATGAATGTAGGGCGGCAGCGGAATGTGGCCGATGCGGTCGAGAACGGCCAGGAAATCCTCGACCGGCTCGAAGCGCAGCAGCCGGTCGCCGTAGAGGCCGCGCTCGAGCACTTCGGCCACCAGGGCCGTCTCGCCCGTTGGCGACGGAAAGACCAGCCGCTCGCCGATGGCCACCTTGCGGCCAGGGCGCACCAGCGCGCGCCACAGGTTGCCCTCGCCGGCCTCGGGAGCGGTCAGCATCACCTCGATGCGCCCGGTCGGCCTTTCCTTTTCGCGCCTGAGGGTTCGGCGCGCGTAAAGCCGGGCGGGGAGCACGCGCGTGTCGTTGAGCACCAGCAGGTCGCCGGGCCTGAGCATCGCGGGCAGCTCGCGGAACCAGTGGTCGGCGAGCGCTCCGGTCGCGCGGTCCAGGGCAAGCATACGGCTCGCTCCGCGCTCGGCCGGCGGCTCCTGCGCGATGAGTTCCTCGGGCAGGTTGTAGTCGAAGTCGGCCACGCGCAGCTCCGGGCCGTACAGTCCCTGCGAATCCTGTCCGCTCTCGCTCATGCCTGCCTGCCCAGGTGGGCATAGGCGCGCAGGCGCGCCCGCTCGATGTTGGCGTTCAGCTCCTGCCGCCTGGCTTCGAAATCCTTCTCCGGCAGATCCGCGGGCACCTCGGTCCACTTTGCCCAGCTCACGCAGATGCGCGTGAAGGGCTTGGGAATCAGGAAGCGGTCCCACGAGCGCAAGACCCACGCGCGCTCGGGCTCCAGGTGAAAGGCCCCGATCGGCGCGCGGCTCATCTGCGCCAGTTTGATGGGCCCCATTTTGGTCTGGTAGATCGGTCCGCGCGGCCCATCGGCGGTGAAGATCGCCGTGCCGCCGCGGTCCAGTACGCGAACGAGCCCGAGCAGGCCCTCGCGCCCTCCGCGCGAGCTGGACCCGCGCACGGCGCTGAAGCCGAAGAGTTGGAGCACGCGCGTCACCAGCTCGCCGTCGAAGCTGGCGCTGATGAGAATCGTCGCGCGGCTCTGGGGAAAGTAGACGGTGCACGGAATCACGCACTGGTGCCAGAAGCAGTAGATATTCCGCCCCGCGTCCACGCCGCGGATCTTTGGCGTCACGCCCTCCTCGGCAATCTCCTCGAAGCGCCAGGTCAGGCTCACCAGGCGCAGCAGCAGCCAGACCAGCCACGGGACAATCGCCAGCACGATCCGCTGGACCAGTGTGAATCGATGTTTGGAATGAGTGGGCACTGCCTTCGATTGTAGAATCGATTCCCCCGGGCCGCAGGGCGATGAGCGCGCAGCCGAAGCCCACCCAGGGAACCGCCCGCCGCCCCGGTGCGTAGAGAGGAGTGTTCACCTGGTGCGCGGCGCAATCCCTGGCGCCAAGGGAGGTTCCGATGATGACCACAACGATCAATCCGTTTGCGACGCCCGCGCTCTTCTCCATGGGCGCGCCTCCCGAACTTGTCCGCGGCAGCGAGCAGGCTCTGGTGGAGCGGCTGCGGCCGGTGGTGCGGCGCGAGAACGTCGTCCTCGACCTCGAACAGGTGGAGCGCATCGACGCGGCCGGCATCGCGGCCCTGGTCACGCTCTACGCCGAAGCTGGCCGCGCAGGAACCAGCTTCCATGTGGCCAATCCGCGGCGGCACGTCGCGGAACTGCTGGAGCTCGTGGGTCTGGACAGTGTTCTCGTGTACCACACTACGGCATCGCTTCCGCATTCTGCCGCTCAGCCCGAGCGCTGCGCCGCCTGAGATTCGCCCCGCACCCCTCCGTCCCCGCGTCTTCAGCCGCTTCCCGTCTCGAATCGCGGAAAGCCCCGCGCCAGCGTACAACTTCATCGGTTCGCCTGTCGAATCGTATGTGACGTTCGGCACAGGCAGCTGTAGACTTGGGACGGTATTTGTACTTGCGACAAATTAACGCCGCGAAGCGCAGCCGGCTGGTCAGGCAACGCGCACGCGCTCAGCCTGAAATCCAGGTTCGCTTGTTAGCTCGCTGAGCCTCCGTCCCGTTCTCTGCCCCGCTCTGCCGGCGCTGCGGAATCTAGCACACGGAGGCAATACCCCATGACGCAGGGCGTGGTGGATCAGGCGCAGGCCGGACAGGCCGGCTCAACCCCAACCGACATCAAATATGTGTTCTTCTTCGGCGACGGTCATGCCGATGGCAACGGAAAAATGAAGGATGTCCTCGGCGGCAAGGGCGCAGGGCTGGCCGAGATGACCAACGCCGGATTGCCCGTTCCTCCCGGCTTCACCATTCAGACCGAGGCCTGCCGCGAGTACATGCGCGGACACGTCAGCGACCAGATGAACACCGAGATGATGGCTGCCCTCGAGCGCCTCGAGAAGCTCCAGGGTCAGCAGCTCGGCTCCGGCGATAACCCGTTGCTGGTCAGCGTCCGCTCCGGCGCCAAGTTCTCCATGCCCGGCATGATGGACACCATCCTCAACCTCGGCCTCAACGACCAGGCCGTCGAAGCCCTCGCGGCGCGCAGCAACAATCCCCGCTTCGCCTTCGACTCCTATCGCCGCCTGATCCAGATGTTCGGCGACGTCGTGCTCGATGTCCCCAAGAAGAAGTTCGAGCACATCTTCGACGCCATCAAGCATCGCGAAGGCTGCAAGTTCGACTACGAGCTCCAGCCCGAAGCGCTGAAGGAAATCATCGTCGAGTACAAGAAGCTCATCCGCGAAGAGACCGGCAAGGACTTCCCGCAGGGCCCGATCGACCAACTGGTGCAGGCGCGCGACGCCGTCTTCCGCTCGTGGCAGAACGAGCGCGCCAAGACCTATCGCCGCATCAATCGCATCGATGACTGGCTGGGCACCGCCGTCAACGTGCAGGCCATGGTCTTCGGCAACCTGGGCGAGAACTCGGGTACGGGCGTGGGCTTCACGCGCAACCCGGCCACCGGCGAGCACATGTTCTTCGGTGAGTACCTTATGAATGCGCAGGGCGAGGACGTGGTCTCCGGCGTCCGCACGCCGCTGGCCATCAGCGAGCTGGAGCGCACGATGCCGCTGGTCTACGAGAACCTGCGCGACATCACCCGCCGCATGGAAAAGCACTACCGCGACATGCAGGACTTCGAGTTCACCATCCAGGATGGCAAGCTCTACATGCTGCAGACCCGCAACGGCAAGCGCACCGGCCTGGCCGCCGTCCGCATCGCCATCGACATGGTCCGCGAGAACCTGATCACGCAGGAAGAAGCCATCTTCCGCGTCGAGCCCAACCAGCTCTACGACTTCCTCGTCCCGCGCCTGGTGGAGAAGGGCGAGAAGATCGAAGTCCTGGCCACCGGCCTGCCGGCCTCGCCCGGCGCAGCCGTCGGCCAGATCGTCTTCACCGCCGAGGACGCCGTCAAGTTCCACCAGAACGGCGCCTATCGCACCATCATCCTGGTCCGCGGCGAGACCACGCCGGAAGACATCGCCGGCATGGAAGTGGCCTCCGGCATTCTCACCTCTCGCGGCGGCATGACCTCTCACGCCGCTGTCGTCACCCGCGGCATGGGCAAGTGCTGCGTGGCCGGCGCCGGCGACTGCACCGTCGACGAGAACGCCAAGGAACTCCGCGTGAAGGGTCACACCTTCAGGCAGGGCGACTGGATCTCGCTGGACGGCACCACCGGCCGCGTCATCGCCGGACAGCTCAAGACCCTGCCCGCGCAGCCCGACGATCCGGACCTGGTCCGCTTCATGGGCTGGGCTGACCCGGTCCGCCGGCTGCGTGTCCGCGCCAACGCCGACATCCCCCGCGACGCCGCCCAGGCCCGGCTCTTCGGCGCCGAGGGCATCGGCCTCTGCCGCACCGAGCACATGTTCTTCGCCGAGGATCGCATCGGCCACATGCGCGCCATGATTCTGGCCGAGACCGAGGAACAGCGCCGCGAGGCCCTGTTGAAGCTGCTGCCCATGCAGCGCGCCGACTTCGCCGGCCTCTTCCGCACCATGGAGTCGCTGCCCGTCACCATCCGCCTGCTCGATCCCCCGCTGCACGAGTTCCTGCCGCAGCGCGAGGACCTGCTGGTCGAAATCCAGCACCTCGAGGACACCAAGCCCCGCTCGGCACGCCTCAAGGAGCTGCGCCCGCTGCTGGCCCGCGTCCAGGAACTGCATGAGGCCAACCCCATGCTCGGCCTGCGCGGATGCCGCCTCGGCATCGCCTTCCCTGAGATCACCGAGATGCAGGCCCGCGCCATCTTCGAGGCCGCCGTCGAAGTGAAGCAGCGCGGTGGCGAGCCGCATCCGGAGATCATGGTTCCGCTCATCGGCTCCGTCGAGGAGATGCGCAACCAGGCCGTCATTGTCCGCCGCGTCGCCGCCGAGGTCTTCAAGGAGACGGGCGAAACCGTCGATTACATGGTCGGCACCATGATCGAGATTCCGCGCGCGGCGCTGACCGCCGACCAGATCGCCGAAGAGGCCCAGTTCTTCAGCTTCGGCACCAACGACCTGACCCAGACCACGTTCGGCATCAGCCGCGACGACATCAACAACTTCCTGCCGGCTTACCTGAAGGCCGGCATCTTCAAGCAGGACCCGTTTGCCACGCTCGACCAGGCCGGCGTCGGCCTGCTGGTGAAGATGGCCACCACCAAGGGCCGCAACACCCGCGCCGATCTCAAGGTGGGTATCTGCGGCGAGCACGGCGGCGATCCGGATTCCGTCAAGTTCTGCCACAAGATCGGGCTGAACTACGTCTCCTGCTCGCCCTTCCGGCTGCTGACGGCGCGGTTGGCCGCGGCGCAGGCGGCTCTCGAAGAGAAGATGACCGGACCGAACATCCACACCACCAGCTAGTCACAGAAGGCCAGTGACATGCGGCAGGGGCGCGGCGCAAGCCGCGCC
>JBAVMZ010000523.1:0-13319 GCA_049690595.1 Occallatibacter sp.
GCCCAGAACAGCGCCGGAACAGCCAAAGGCGCCGTCAACTACTTCACCACCACCTCGGCAGAACACCAGTCAATTCCGGCAAGCGCGGCATTGGCGGGGACAATTACCGGCCCGCTGACCACGACCGGTAGCGCGCATCTCGTCGCTGGCGAGATCCACGCCACCGTGTCGCACCAGACTGGCTTAGTCCTGGGCGGAGTCGTTCCGACTGGAGCGAAGGCCGCCGGTTCCGGAGCCGCTCCTGTCCCGAACGCACCACAAGCGAGCAGCACCGAGGCAACCATCAGCAATCGCCCGAAACACGGCACGCAGTTGAAGAAATAAGAACAGCGGAGCGTGGCCTGGTTCTTTGACAGGCCACGCCCCGTTGTTGGGCGGCACTGGGCAGGACGGCAAAATGCAATCGCACCACGGCAGGGCCATCGGGTAACCGATGGCCCTGCGTGTTTCGTTGGCACTTCGGCCCTGGGGAGAAGGTTGGATCAGCTGGCAAGTATCGGGATGCCGGACTCCTCGATGGGCGGCTTGACCACTGGCACGTCGGCCTTCACATAGGAGATCTTACCGGCTTCGATCTCGTCCTGTGCGATGCGGCAGACTTTGTTCGATGAAGTGCGGACCAGAGCGCGGGAGCCGTTCTGGAGCTGGCGGGCGCGTCGTGCGGCCACCAGAACCTTGCGATAATTCGAATCGAAGCTGGTCTCAATGCTCATCGGAGTCCTCGTCAAAGAGCGATTCCTGGTGACCGTCGGGGGAGTTGATGATCCCGAAGGCCTCCAGTACGGGTCTGAGCCGCTCCTGCGCGTTCGACTGGCGGCAGGCGGCGGCCACCTCCAGCACTCTGCCCGGCCGTTGGGGGATCGGTTCGTCGTTCCGGTAGAACCTCTCCGCCTGCACGATGGCCTCCAACTGCGCCACGGCCCGGTCCAGAATGTCGTTCACAAGAATATATCCGTACTGGCGATAATTCTCAATCTCCCGCGCCGCTTCGCTCAACCTCTTGTAGAGTTCGGCCTCGTTCACGGCGCCCTCGGCGCGGCTGCGGTTGCGAAGGCGCGTGCGCAGAACCTTGGGCGTGGGCGGCAGGATGAAGATGCTCACCGCCTCCGGCATCCGCCGGCGCACCTGCGCGGCGCCCTGCACGTCGATGTCGAGAACCAGGTCGTGCCCCTCGCGCCGGGCCTCGTCGAGCGCCGAACGCGAGGTGCCGTAGTAGTTGCCGAAGACCTCGGCGTACTCCAGGAACTCGCCGGCCTCGATCTTGCGCTCGAACTCCTCGCGGCTGGTGAAGTGGTACTCGACCCCGTTCTGCTCCGAGCCGCGCGGCGCCCGCGTGGTCCACGAAATCGAGAACTCGATGCCGGTCAACTGTTTGCGCACCTCGCCCACCAGCGTGCTCTTGCCCGAGCCGGAAGGCGCCGAAATGATGAAGAGTATTCCTGCCACGTTTCTTCTTCCTCAGCTCTCGCGGCCCGGTTAAGCCTGGCCGCATGCCTTCCATTTATTCCACGTTCTGGATCTGTTCGCGCGCTTTTTCGATCTCGGCCTTCATGGCCAGACCCAACTCGGTAATCCGCGTTCCCTTGCCGCCGACGCCGCCGGTCTTCGAGAGCAGCGTGTTGGCCTCGCGGTTCATCTCCTGCAAGAGGAAGTCCAGCTTTTTGCCAGCCTCGACGCCTGCGCTGAGAATCTCGCGGAAGTGGCCGATGTGGGTGTGCATGCGGGCCAGCTCCTCGGCCACATCGCTGCGGTCGACCAGAACAGCCACCTCTTCGAGAACCCGCTGGCGGCTGAAGTCGGCCCCCGCCGCCGCCTCAAGCCGCTGCGCCAGCCGCTGCTGGTAGCGCTCTTCGATCTCCGGCCTGAGCGAAGCCACTCCCTCGGTGGCCTCGGCCAGGCGGTCCAGCGTGCCGTGCAGAATCGCCTCCAGCGCCTCGCCTTCGCGGGCGCGCATCGCCTTCAACTGGTCGAGGAGCGGGCCAATCTCGCGCAGCACGCTCTCGGCCAGCGCGGCCGTATCTTCGTCGCCGTTCGAGCGGTTCTCGGCCAGCAACGCGCCGGGCAGGCGGAGGATGGCGTTCAGATCGGGCTGGCCGCCCAGCCCATGCTCCTGGCGCGCCGCCTCGAATGCCGCCAGGTAGCCAGAGACCAGCTCGCGATTGTAGCCGGCGGACTGCGCGCCGCTGCGGTCGACAGAGAGCGTCAGCTCCACGTGGCCGCGCACCAGGCTCTCCTTGAGCGCACGGCGCAGCTCCATCTCCAGCGCGTCGAGGCTGGAGGGCAGGCGGAACTGCAGATCGAGAAAGCGGTGATTGACGCTCTTGATGCTGAGCGAGTAACTGAGCTGCGGATGGACCCGCACCTGCGTTCTGGCGAATCCGGTCATCGAGTAAAGTGGCATACGGTTCAGTCCTTGGCTTCCACGGGGGCCGTCTCCGGCGCCTCCATGAATTGCAGTTGATAGAGGCGCTGGTAGGTCGGCGAAGTGGTCAGCAGCTCCTCGTGGGGGCCGATGGCGGTGATGCGGCCGTCCTCGAGAACGGCGATGCGGTTGGCGCCGCGCACGGTGCCCAACCGGTGCGCGATCACCATCACGGTGCGGTTCTGCATGAGGTTCGAGAGGGCGGTCTGCACCAGCGACTCGCTTTCGGCGTCGAGCGCCGAGGTGGCCTCGTCGAGAATCAGGATCGGAGAGTTCTTGAGAATGGCGCGGGCGATGGCGATGCGCTGGCGTTCGCCGCCCGAGAGGCGGAAGCCCTTCTCGCCGATGACCGTGTCGTAGCCCTGCGGCATGCGCAGGATGAATTCGTGTGCGAGCGCGGCGCGCGCCGCCTGTTCCACGCGCTCGAATGGAACCTGTGGCTGGCCGTAGGCGATGTTGTTGCGCACCGTGTCGTTGAAAAGGATGTTCTCCTGCGCGACCTGGGCGATCTGGCGGCGCAACGAGGCGAGCGTCAACTCGCGGATGTCCTGGCCGTCGATCAGGATGCGGCCGCTGGTCACGTCGTAAAATCGCGGAATCAGGTTGACCAGCGTCGACTTGCCCGCGCCGCTGGGCCCCACCAGCGCCAGCACCTCGCCCGCCTGGACGGTGAGATCGACATGGTGCAGGATCTGGTGCTCGCCTTCTTCGGTCGAGTAAGAGAAGCCCACATCCTCGAAATGGACCGCGCGCTTGAAATCGGAAAAGACCGCGGCGTGGGGCCGCTCCTTGACGTCGTCCACGTGGTCCAGAAAGCCGAAGATGGACTGCGAGGCGCCCATGGCCTGCTGGAAGGCGGTGTAGTACCAGGCGAACTTACGCACCGGGTCGTAGAGCTTGAAGAGCGCGACGATGAAGGGGATGAAGGTATCGACGCTCATGCGCCCGTGCATGATTTCGTTGCGGCCCACCCAGAGCATGAAGGCGATGGCGATGGCGCCGATGGTGTCCATCAGCGGCGAGCTGATGGACTGCACGCGCGTGGAGCGCAGGTTGGCGCGAAAGAGGCGCGCGGCGGCCTCGCGGAAGCGGATCGTCTCCCAGCGCTCAGTGGCGAATGACCTGACGATGCGGTTGCCGGTGATGGTCTCGTGCAGGATGTTCTGGATCTCTGCCAGCTTGTCCTGGCCGGTGCGGGTGCGGGTACGCACCGAGCGGCCGATGCGGCGCGAGCTGACGATGACCACGGGAACGAAGAGCAGCAGCGCCCAACTGAGCCGTCCGCCCAGGCGGACGACCAGCGCCGCGGTGAAAAAGAAGGTGAAGAACTGCTGCAGGCTCTCGCCCAGAACCTGCGCCACGGCCGTCTGCACGCGATCCACGTCGTTGATGAGCGTGGAGAGGATGGTGCCGGTGGAATGACGATGGAAGAAGGTGGACGAGCGGCGCAGGGTGGTCTCGTAGAGCCGGTTGCGCAGATCGGTGATGAGACCGAAGCCGGCGTAGTTCACCAGATATGTGCCGGTGTAGTCGCAGAGCCCTTTGAGAACCGTGGAGGCGATCAACGCGAAGGCGACCACCGCCCATGCGTTGTGCATATGCAGCCAACTGGGAATGAAGTGGCGCAGGTCGAATTGCCAGCGAGGCGGGGCGAAGGGAAAGAGCGGCAGCGAGTCGTTGGGATTGTCCGGGCGCAGCACCACGGCCAGGACCGGCACAAAAAGCGCGACGCGCAGCGCGTCCAACAGACCCACCAGGGCCAGCAGCAGGACGCCGGGCAGCCAGCGTAGCCAGTACGGAAACCCAAAGCGCAGCAGGCGCAGAAATCGCTTCATGGACGCCTGCCTGCACGGGGTCTGGGAAATGCCATTTCCCCATTGTATCCGGCTATCATGGTTGAGTGGACGCTTCGCCGAAGAACCCCAGCCGGCGCCTGGAGACGGTCTTTCTGGACCGCGACGGCGTGATCAACCGGAAGATGCCCGAGGGCCAGTACGTCACCCGCTGGAGCGAGTTCGTGCTGCTGCCGGGCGTGGTCGAGGCCATCGCGAGGCTGAACCGCGCCGGGGTGCGGACGATCGTGGTCTCAAACCAGCGCGGCGTGGCGCTCGGCCTTTACACCGCGGCCGATGTCGAGGCCATTCATGCCGGGTTCGAACGGGTGCTCGCCGGCGCCGGCGCGAAGGTGGACGGCTTCTTTTTCTGCCCGCACGACAAGCGCCAGTGCGAGTGCCGCAAACCGCTGCCAGGGCTGTTCGAGCAGGCGCGGGCGCGGTTCCCGGGGATCTCCGCGGAGACCAGCGCGATGATCGGGGATTCGCTGTCGGATATCGAGTTCGGGCGGCGGCTGGGGATGCGCACGGTGTTTATCGAGGGCGACCCGGAGCACCGGAAGCCGGGCGCGGACAAGGCGGCGGAACTGGCGGATCTGTGCGGGGCGGGGTTGCCGGAGGCGGTAGCGATGCTGCTGGGAGGTTTAGCTCCCGATCCGGACCGCTCAACCAGCCAAATCTCTGCGACCATTTCTGCTAAACTCGGGGATTAGTTCAGGGCGGTCTGTCTATGCTGACTTCACTCAGAATTCGGAATTTCAAGGCTTGGCGCGACACGGGCATAATCCGCCTAGCCCCACTGACCGTTTTTTTCGGCACAAATAGCTCCGGCAAGAGCAGCATTGGCCATTTGCTTCTTGCGCTCAAGCAGACGGCGCTCGCAACAGATCGAAAGCGCGCGTTGCACTTGGGAGACGCGAATACGCTAATCGACCTCGGGACCCTCTCAGACTGCATCTTTGGGCACGATCTGGCATCGAGCCTGGAATTCGAACTCACCTGGAACCTGCCTAAGACGATTACTGTTCGTGATTTGCATGACCGAAGCAGAGCTTTTGCTGGAAATGCTCTTTCTTTGCGCTCCACTCTGAAAGCAGACAAGAAGGAGCAGCCGGAGATTCAGGGATTCCAATACAGCCTCCGCGATGGTTCGCATGCGGTGCTCGATGTTCGCCACGAATTGAATGGTGGAGGAAGATGGGCTCTGAGCGCAGAGCCATACAGATTCGTTCAAGCAGTCGGCAGAAAATGGGACCTGACTGAGCCAGAGAAGTTCTACCGTGTTTCAGAAACAAGCATCTCCCGCTACCAAAACGCCGGATTCCTGGCGGATTTTGCGCTCGAAACAGAGAGGATGCTGTCCGGCATAAGTTACCTTGGACCGTTGCGCGAGCACCCAAGGAGAATCTATCAATGGTCGGGCGACACGCCTGAGGACGTGGGGCAGACCGGGAAGTTCGCCGTAGCCGCAATTCTCGCGGCTGAACAGGCTGGTCGCAAGTTGAACCGCGGCCACAAGAAATCCAGAAGGAGTTTCGTAGAGTTCATTGCAGAGTGGCTGAAGGACATGAACGTGATCCACAGCTTCTCAGTGAGGCCCGTGGCCGAGGGGCGGAAGGAATTCGAGGTTTTGCTCAAGGTTCAGGAATGGTCTCCGGAGGTTAAGATCACGGATGTCGGCTTCGGTGTCTCCCAGGTTCTGCCCGCGTTGGTACAGGCGTTTTGCTGTCTACCTCATTCGACGGTGTGGATGGAGCAGCCGGAGATACACCTGCACCCGCAAGTACAATCGGACCTTGCTGACGTATTCATTTCGGCGGTCAAGGCCTACGAGAGGGGCGCCGAGAAGAAGGTCCAGTTGATCATCGAGAGCCATTCGGAGCATTTCCTAACCCGGCTCCAGAGGAGAGTCGCCGAAGAAAAGATCGCTCCCCATGAGGTTGCGATCTATTTCTGCAAAAACACTGCGGAGGGAACCACTCTCGATCCACTAGATCTGAACCTGTTCGGGGAGATTAAGAACTGGCCGGAGAACTTCTTCGGTGACCAGATGACTGACCTGACGGAACGGGTAAAAGCAGCGGCCCTCCGCAAGCAACAGGAGGCCGGTGAGTGAAACCGGGCGACTGTCGCGTTGTAGATACGAACGTACTGCTCATCGCCAACGAACAGCATCCTGGCGTATCGCCGTCTTGTCTCCTTGCCTGTGTCGACGCATTGAACCAGCTGCGCATTCAGGGCTGCATTGCGATTGACGATTCGAACGAGATTCTCCGCGAGTATGGTCGCCGCACTGCACCGAATACTGGAAACCGTGTTGGTGACGCGTTTCTGAAATGGGTACTGCAGAACACCGGAACACCAAGCAGGGTTCACTTGGTCGCGGTCACCAAGCGGCCAGATGGGAGCTTCGCCGAATTTCCCGACGACGAGGAATTGATGGAATTCGACTTGGCCGACCGCAAGTTCGTCGCTGTGTCGGCGGCACATCCCAAGCTCCCGCCAATCCTGCAGGGAAGCGATTCAAAGTGGGCCAAGTGGTCCGGGAGCTTGTCGAAGTACGGGATCTCCGTCGAATTTCTCTGCCCCGTGGAAGTTGATTCATTCCTCAAACGAAAGAGAAGAAAGAAGGCATCGACTTCTTCGACTTAGGTCCGTTTCAATAGCCGCACAGCCCTACAATCGCCTCCAGGATCTTCTCCGGCTGCGGCAGAATCGCGTCTTCCAGGATCGGTTGGTAGGCCACGAACGTGTCCATCGCCGCCACGCGCCTGACCGGCGCGTCCAGGTACTCGAAGAGTTCGTCGGCGATGCGGGCTGCAATCTCGGCGCCGTAGCCCCAGCTGAGCATGTCCTCGTGGGCCACGATCACGCGGCTGGTCTTCTTCACCGACTCGGCGATCGCCTCCCAGTCGTAGGGGTTCAGGGTGCGCAGGTCGAGGATTTCGGTCTCGATCCCGTGCTCGCGGGCGGCCTTCTCGGCGGCCTGCAGGGCGCGGGGGACAAGGGCGCCGTAGGTGACCAGCGTCAGGTCCTTGCCCGGCCGCACCGTCTTCGCCTTGCCAAAGGGAATGGCGAACTCCGGCCCTGGGTAGGGCGCGCGGTCCCAGGTCTCGCGGTAGAGCCGCTTGTGCTCGAGGAAGAGCACCGGGTCGTCGCAGCGGATCGCCGTCCGCAGCAGGCCGTTGGCGTCCAGCGCGTTCGACGGCATGACCACGCGCAGGCCGGGGATGTGGGTGAAGATGCTCTCTCCCGACTGCGAGTGATAGATCGAGCCGCCGGTCAGGTAGCCGCCGATGGGCACGCGGATGACGAGCGGGCAGTTCCAGACGCCGTTCGAGCGCCAGCGCAGGAGAGCGAGCTCGTTGCGGATCTGGTGCATGGCCGGCCAGATGTAATCGAAGAACTGGATCTCGACCACCGGCTTCATGCCACGGGCGGCCTGGCCGATGGCGCGGCCCACGATGTTGGCTTCGGCCAGCGGCGAGTTGAAGACCCGCTCGGAACCGAATGCGGTTTGCAGACCGGAGGTCAGCTTGAAGACGCCGCCCTTGCCCTTGGCCTCGGCCAGCGCCTCTTCGCGGCTGGCGTCGGCCACATCCTCGCCGAAGACCACGATGCGCGGATCGCGGGCCATCTCGTCGTGCAGGCAGGCGTTGATCAGGTCGGCCATGGTGTGCGCGCCGGCGCCTTGCCCGCTGTGCGAGCGCCCCGGGTGCGAGCCGGGCGCCTCGGCCTGCTCGGTGGCGAAGCTGCGGCTGGTGGGGTCGAGATCTTCCGAGTAGACGTGCAGGGGAATGCTCTCGACCGTGGGCGGCGGCGCGGTGAGCGCCTGCTCGGCGGCCTCGGCCACCTCGTGGTCGAGGCGGTGCTCCATCGCATCGAGTTGCTCGGCGGTGGCAATGCCCTCGCCGATGAGCCGCGCGCGCAGCAGGGCGATGGGGTCGCGCAGCGAGTCGGCCTCACGCTCGGCCGCGGAGCGGTAGTTCCGGTCGTCGTCGGAGAGCGAGTGCGAGTAAAGCCGCACGCAGTGGCCGTGCACGAAGGCCGGCCCCTTGCCGGCGCGGCAGTGCGCCACGGCGCCCTCGAAGGCACGCAGGCTGGCCACCGCGTCGGTGCCGTCGAACTCCGCAAAGTGGAAGTTGGGGAAGTTGGCCACCAGCCGCGAGATGTTGCCGCCGGGCGTGTTGTGCTCCACCGGGACGCTGATGGCGTAGCCGTTGTCTTCCACGCAGAAGACGACGGGTAGCCGGCGGTTGGAGGCGGTGTTCATGGCCTCCCAGAACTCGCCCTGCGAGGTGGAACCCTCGCCGAGCGAGGTGAAGACGACCTCGTCGCCCTGAAACTCGACATCGCGGAAGGCGCGGTAATCGGCGCCCGGGGCGTCGGCCGCGGCTGGGCGGGTGCGCACGGCGGCCTGCGGGTTGCGGCTGAAGTAGCGGCCGGCCTCGGCGCAGCCCACCGCGTGCAGAAGCTGCGTGGTGGTCGAGGAAGAGAGCGAGACGATGTGCAGCGGCCGACTGGACCAATGGGTGGGCATCTGGCGGCCACCGCTGGCCGGGTCGGAGGCGGCGCCCACCCCCTGCAGCAGCATATCCAGCGGGGTGACCCCCAGCGCCAGGCTCAACGCGCGGTCGCGATAGTAGGGGAAAAACCAGTCGTAGCCGGGGCGCATGGTCAAGGCAGCGCCCACCTGCAGGGCTTCGTGGCCGGCGCAGGAGATCTGGAAGAATATCTTCTGCTGGCGCTTGAGCAGGATCTCGCGGTCGTCGACTCGGCGCGAGAGCACCATTAGCCGGTAGATCTCCACCAGCCGCTCAGGGCTTACTCCGTCGTGGGCGACAGCCGTCCCCTGTTCGCGAACGCTGGGCTCTGCCAGTTCCATTCCCGTCACTCTCCAGGTTGTGTACTTTCAAAAAAATGAGACCGAATCCGGCGGGAAGCCTGGTTTCATTGTAACAATGGCCTGGGCTTGAAAGACAACGGGAGTTTCGGCGCGGGAAGCCCTACCTGACCGCAGGCGTGAAGACGGGGGACGAACGGAAGACCGGGCCCCCGCTCGCCGCGTCGCTCATCTTCTCCTTCACGCTGCGGGCCAGCTTCTCGATCTCAGCCAGCCGCCGCAGTTGCGCCGGCGTCAGCCGGTCCGGGTTGGTTTGGAAGACCTCCGAGTAGAGGTCCGCGCTGAGCCGTAGCAGCTTGTTGGTATCGGCGACGAGGGACTTCTGCCGCTCGGCATTGAGCATCCGCTGCCGGCGCTGCTCTGTCGCCGGGTCCGCCTCGCCGAACTGGTCGCTCATATTCGCCGTGCGCTGGGCAATCTGGCCGGCCACGTTCAACTGCGGGCCGCCGGACGAGTTCTGCGCCCCGCCGGGCAGGGCAAGCACAAACGCAAGAAGCAACAGGCGCCGCGCCGCTCCCCAGCCGCCGATGCCCGCCGTGCCAAGCTCGTCCATGCCCTTCTCCTCGACGCTCTTGCGGTCAGTTGCCCACCGGGGCAAGCTGCATTGTTTCCTTCACTTCGCGCGCCAACCGCTCGATCTCCGCGGCCTTGGCCATCAGAAGGGCTGGCGGGGCGCCGTCGTTATCCGCTGCCGCCTTCAGTTCCACCGCCAGGCGCAGCAGTTGCGCGCTCTGCTTTCCCATCAGGCGCTTGCGCTGCTTGTTCAACGCTTCGCATTTCTTCTGGCGGTCGTGCTGCTCGCGCATCACAATCCGGTCGTTGGCATCGGGCGTGCGGTTGGCCTCAGGCAGATAAACGGGATGGGGCGGGAGATGGGGCGGTTGCGGTTGCTGGCCGCCCAAGGAGGCCGCGAAGAGCAACGCAGCCTCCAGCCCGGCCCAAATTCCCGCACTCCCGGCGCGTCTCCGCATCGCGGTCCTCCCGGAGCCCCTCAGTTGGCGCCCACGGTGAGCTTCATCTTCTCCTTCACCCCGTGCGCCAGCCGCTCGATCTCCTCGGCCTTGCGGATGACGCCGAGCGAGAGCGTGTCCTTGGTCGTCTTGTCGACCTCTGTCTTCAGCTCCGTGGCCAGCTTGAGCAGCTTGGCGCTGTCGGCGGCAATCTGCCGCTTGCGCTCGGCGTTGGCCGCGTCGAAGTTCTGCTTGGCGGCCTGCTGTTCTCGCATTCTCATCTGGGCGTTGGCGTCGGGCGGGTCGTTGCTGGGGGGAGGCGGCATCTCCTGCTTGATGGGCATTCCCGGGGTCGTCTTCTGGATTGGCTGCGCCGCGACGGCCGCCAGCAACAGGGCCACCAGCCCGGCGCCGGTCCAGACCGCCAGCCTCCGCAGTCTCGGGGCAATCCGGCCGCGCTCGCGCCGGGAGCTCGCTGTTCTTGGTGTCCGCATGGGGAACCTCCGGAGGGAAACTCGTCTGTTCCGCTTGCCGGCCCGCGGGGTTGTGCCTCCCCGCACCGGCCTGCCAAGAGTCTAGTCTAGAACGAGGAGTTTCGGATGATTGCTTTTTCGATATCCGCTTCGATCGCATCGCGGTTCGCCGTCAGAACCGGCGTCTTTGCCGAAGAGCGATTCCTGGGCCGGGTGATCGACGGCTGGGCGCAGGACACCGAGGAGTTCCTCCGCACCCGGCTGCCGCACCTGGTCATGGTGCTGATTATCGCCTTTGTCCTGGGCCGCCTGCTCAGGCTCATCGCCGCGCGGATGATCCACCTGGCCGAGCAGCACGCCGGCTCGCCGGGGCACATCGCGCAGGTCAGGACGCTGGCCGGCGTCATCCGCACCACCGGCCTGGCCATCATCGGCGCCATCGTCAGCCTGCAGTTCCTGGCCGCCATCGGTGTCAACCTGGCGCCGCTGCTGGCCTCGGCGGGCGTGGCCGGCATCGCCCTCGGTCTGGCCGCGCAGAACATCGTCCGCGATATGCTCAACGGCGTCCTGATCCTGGTCGAGGACCAGTTCAACGTCGGCGACCAGGTGAAGGTGGCCGGCGTCGCTGGCCAGGTGGAGGCCATGTCGCTGCGCAAAACCACCGTCCGCGACGCCGACGGCACGCTGCATATCATTCCCAACTCGCAGATCGCCACGGTGGCCAACCTCAGCAACGGCTACTCGATCGCGACGGTGAACGTGAGCCTGGATTTCTCAGCCGACCCCGACCGCGCCGTGGAACTGCTGCGCACGATTGCCGCCGAGCTCAGGGCCAGCGAGGAATTCGCCCCCATCCTGGTGGCCGAGCCGCAGGTTCTGGGCGTGGACGCAATCCGCGGCACCGAGCTGATCTTCCCGGTCGTCTTCAAAACCATGGCAAACCGGCAATTCCCGCTGTTGCGCGAGTTCCGCCGCCGGGTGCGGCTTGCGCTCAGGGAAAACCAGCTTCTGCCGGGCGACGTCAACGGGCTCTTCCGGACCGTCTTGGCCGGTGCGGGCCGGCCGCCGGCCGGGAAACCGGGCAGCGCGGGAAGCACGGAATGAGTCTGCGCTTCAGTCGGTGCCGGACGGATCGCTGAACATCGGAGGCCGGCTCTGGGAAGGATCGTCCTGAAACTCCTCGAGCGGGCGAAAGACAACCCGGTTCCGTCCGGCTGCCTTGGCGGCGTAGAGCGCGGCGTCCGCGGTGGCCAGCAGCGACTCGACGCTGGCCGGCCAGCTCGCCGGCGACCACAGCGTGGCGCCCAGGCTGCAGTGGAGCCTCAACTCCCCGCCGTTCGTGTTGATCTTCAGGTTGGTGATATCGGCATGGAGGCTCGCCAGGCGCTCCTCGACCCTCTCCGGCGGAACCTGGGTCAGGATCATCAGGAACTCCTCGCCGCCGTAGCGGCCCGCGTGGTCGTAGGAGCGGATGGCGCGGCTGACGGCGTCGGCAAACTGGCGCAGAACCTGGTCGCCGGCCAGGTGGCCGCGCACGTCGTTGACCCGCTTGAAGTGGTCCAGATCGGCCAGCACCACGATCACAGTGCCGCGCTCGCGGCGGGCGCGCTCCATCTCTTCCTCGAGCGCCTGCAGGATGGCCTCGCGGTTGAGCATTCCGGTCAGCCCGTCGTGCATGGCACGGATGCGCAACTGCTCGCGGCTTAGCTCCAGCTCCCGGGTGCGCTCAAGGACCAGATTCTCCAGTCTCCGGCTGCGCTGCCGCATTTGGCGGACGCGGAGCCGGTCGAAGCCCGCCATCAGGCAAAGGGCGCCCAGCCCGCACAGCACGTAGAACCACGTTCTTCGCCACCAGGGGGGAAGAATGCGAATGTCCACATGCACCTCGCTGGAGCAGGCGCCGAGGGCTGGGTTGCAGGCCATCGCCCGGAAGGTGTAATTGCCTGGGCCGAGAGTGGCAAAATCGGCCTCGCCGTTGCCCACGTCGAACCAATCCGGGCGCAGACCCTCCATGTGCACGCGCAGAACCAGTTCGCTGCGATTGCGGGTGGTGGGCGAGGAGATATGCGTCTTGAGCGGCGGCCCGGACCAGGGAAGCTCAACCCGCGGCCAGCCGAGGAAGCTGGCGCCGGCGCGCTCCAGTTTCGTGAGCGTCACGCCGATGGGAACCGGCGCAAAGGCGTTTTCCGGGTGCAGAAGGTGCGCCACTCCGCCGCTGGTTCCAATCCACAGCGTGCCGTCGGCACCTTCGCGCAAACCCCATTGGTTGACGTCGTTCCAGATCAGCCCGCTCTCCTCGGTCAGGTGGCGCCACTCCTTGCCGTTCCACACCACCAGGCCCGAGTCGGTGCCGATCCAGATCCAGCCACGCCTGTCGGCGAGAATGGCCAGGTTGGACAGGGAGCGCAGTTCGGGCGGCAACTCGATCCGGGTGGCGCCAAGCCGGCCGCGATCCAGCCGCAGCCGCCATACGCCGGCCTGCTCGCCGGTCAGCCACAGAGCGCCGTCGCTGGAGCAGGCAAGCGCCAGCAGCGTGCCATCCAGCCTCTCGAAGCCATCGATGGGCGGCATGGACCACGCCCCGCCGCTGAGCCGCGCCAGCCGGTTGCCTGCCAGCAGCCAGTCGGCGCCGTCCGGACCCGCGCATCCGGCCTCCATCCGCCGCGCATTCTCCGGCAGCGAATCCAGGATCTTCACGCTGCGGGGTGGCGCCGCAGGATCCAGCGCGCTGAGCTGGAA
>JBAVMZ010000524.1:0-10798 GCA_049690595.1 Occallatibacter sp.
CGCAGCATCGGCGGCAAGATCGCCGGCGCCGAGTTCTTCAACGAGCCCACCTTCGCCAGCATGGGCGGCGCGCCCAAGGGCTATGACGCCGCGGCCTACGGACGCGACTTCAAGCTCTTCCGCGACTTCCTGCGCAAGGAGGCTCCGGAGACGAAACTGCTGGGGCCGGATTCGGTCGGCGAGGGCCGCCCGCTGACCCAGCAGGTTGGCTCGGTCAAGCTGATTCGCAGCGAGGATATGCTCGCGGCCGAGGGGCCGGGCCTCGACGTCTTTGCCTATCACTTCTACGGCGGCGTCTCTCAGCGTTGCGGCGGCGGGCTGGGACCGAAGGGCGTCACGGAGAAGAACGCGGTGGAGCACGGACTCTCGGCGGAGTGGCTCAAGGCGACGGGCGACGATGCGTCCTTCTACGCCGGGCTGCGCGACAAGTTCGAACCGGGCAAGCCGCTGTGGCTGACCGAAACCGCCGAGACCGCCTGCGGCGGCAATCCCTGGGCATCGAGCTTTCTCGACAGCTTCCGCTACCTGAACCAGTTGGGTCTGCTGGCGCAGCGCGGCGTGCAGGTGGTCATGCACAATACGCTGGCGGCTAGCGACTACGGTCTGGTCGACGAAGCCACGCTCGCGCCGCGGCCGAATTACTGGGCCGCGCTGCTGTGGCGGCGGCTGATGGGCACACGGGTCCTCGATGCGCCCGCGCCCGCCGCGCCCAATCTCTACATCTACGCGCACTGCCTGCGCGGCCAGCGCGGAGGCGTGGCGCTTTTGGCTCTCAATGCGAATCGCAATGAGGCGCGCGCGATCGAACTGCCGAGAAGTTCAGAACGCTACACGCTCACGACGGCTGACCTCGCCGGCACTGCGGTCGAGTTGAACGGCGCTGCGCTGGCGCTCACCGCGGACGGGATCCTGCCGGCCATCACAGGCGCCCGTACCGAAGCCGGCAGCCAGACACTGGCCCCGGCCAGCATCACCTTCTTCGCCATCCCAGGCGCGAAGAACGCAGCCTGCCGCTGAATTTGAGCAGCGGTTTTGAAAGGGCACGGCTTCAGCCGTGCCGCCAACTCGCTGAAAGAAAGCGATGGGCCTTTAGGCCCTAAGGGATGTTTTCCCCGCCTTCGCCGCACGGCCTAACTCCATCAGCAACCTGGGCCGCCAACCGAAGTTGGCGGCCCTCTTTGCCCGCTCGGCTCCCCAGACCTACACGTTGTAAGTCGTCGAGGAAACGCGCCCCCCGCGCCCCGTCCAGTTGGTATGGAAGAACTCGCCGCGCGGCTTATCGATGCGCTCGTAGGTGTGCGCGCCGAAGTAGTCGCGTTGCGCCTGCAGCAGGTTGGCGGGCAGCCGCTCGGTGCGGTAGCCATCAAAGAAGGCCAGCGCGGTGGAGAAGGCCGGCGTGGGAATGCCCAGCTCGATGGCGTGCGTCAGCGCCTTGCGCCACGAGGCCTGGTACTGGTTCAGCGCCGAGAAGAAGAAGCTGTCGAGCAGCAGATTTTCGAGCGCCGGGTTCTTGTCGAAGGCTTCCTTGATGCGGCCCAGGAACCGCGAGCGGATGATGCAGCCGCCGCGCCACATGAGCGCAATGCCGCCCATATTCAGGTTCCAGCCGTTCTCCTGGGCCGCGGCGCGCAGCAGCATATAGCCCTGCGTGTAGCTGACGATCTTCGAGCAGTAGAGCGCCCGGCGCACGTTCTCGATGAAGGCGGCGCGGTCTGTGTCGAGCGATTTGACCGCTGGTCCGCTGAGAACCTTCGAGGCTTCCACGCGCTCGGCCTTCAGCGCCGATAGGCAGCGCGCAAAGACGCTCTCGCCAATCAGCGTCACCGGCTGGCCCAGGTCCAGAGCGCTGATCGCCGTCCACTTGCCTGTGCCCTTCTGACCGGCGGTGTCCAGAATCTTGTCCACCAACGGCGCGCCGTCTTCGTCCTTTTTGGCAAAGATGTGCGAGGAGATTTCGATGAGGTAACTGTCCAGCTCGCCCGTGTTCCAGTCGGCGAAGACCGTGTGCAACTCGTCGGCGGAGAGCCCGAGTCCGCGCGCCAGCAGATCGTAGGCCTCGCAGATCAACTGCATGTCGCCGTACTCGATGCCGTTGTGCACCATCTTCACGTAGTGGCCGGCGCCGTCCTCGCCCACCCAGTCGCAACAGGGGGTGCCGTCCTCCACCTTGGCGGCGATCGCCTGGAAAATATCCTTCACGTGCGGCCACGCCGCGGGATTGCCGCCGGGCATGATCGACGGGCCGAAGCGCGCGCCCTCTTCGCCGCCGGAAACGCCGGTTCCGACGAAGAGAATCCCCTTCTCCGCCAGGTACTTCGTGCGCCGGTTCGAGTCGGTGAAGAGCGAGTTGCCGCCGTCGATCACAATGTCGCCAGCCTCGAGAAACGGCAGCAGGTGATCGATCATTTCATCCACCGTGCCGCCGGCCTTGACCATCAGCATCACCCGGCGCGGCCGCTTGAGCAGGCCGATCAGCTCCTGCGCCGAGTGCGCGCCCACAACCTGCGTGCCCTTCGCCTCATTGGCCAGAAAGTCGTCGACCTTTGAAACTGTGCGGTTGAAGACGGCAACCTTGAAGCCGTGATCGTTCATGTTCAGGACAAGATTCTGGCCCATCACCGCCAGACCAATCAGGCCAATATCGCAGGTTGCTTCCGGCATGGTTGTCGTCTCCTCTACTGCTTCCAGCTTATCGGGTCTATCCCGGTGGATAGGTGGACAAGTGGACAGGTTCCTTTGACCGCACGGCGCGCAATGTCCACTGCTCAAAGTCCACCTGACCACTTATTCATCTTTGCACCTGTTCACCTGTGCACCTGTCCACTGTCCGCTACCGCTGAATCCGCGCCGAACCGCCGGCCGCGAAGGCGCGCACCTGGTCCACCGTCGCCATGGTGGTGTCGCCGGGGAAGGTGGTCATCAGCGCGCCGTGGGCCCAGCCCAGCTTGATGGCCTCCTCCGGACTCTCGCCGGCCAGCAGTCCGTAGATAAAACCTGAGGCAAAGCCGTCGCCGCCGCCCACGCGGTCGTGGACGTTCAGCTCGCAGGTGGGCGCCTGCACCGTCTTGCCGTTGACCCAGGCCACGGCGCTCCAACTGTGGTGATTGGTCTGGTGCACCTCGCGCAGGGTGGTGGCCACGATCTTCACGCGCGGGAAGCGCTTGACCACCTGCTCGATCATGCCGAAGAAGGCGCTGGGGTCGAGCTTGGATTTGGCGGCGACTTCGGGTCCGGCGAAACCGAGGCCCTTTTGCAGGTCCTCTTCGTTGCCCACGAGCACGTCGACATTGTCGACGATCGCGCCCATCACTTCGTGTGCCCGGGTCATGCCGCCGCGGCTCTTCCAGAGCTTCTCGCGGTAGTTCAGGTCGAAGGAGCAGATGGCGCCGGCCTTCCTTGCGGCGCGCATGGCCTCGATGGCGAGCTCGGCGGTGGAGTCGGAAAGCGAGGCGAAGATGCCGCCTGAGTGGAACCAGCGCACGCCCTCGGCAAAGATCGCCTCCCAGTCGAAGTCGCCGGGCTTGAGCCGCGCCGCGGCTTCGTCCGCGCGATTGTAAAAGACCACGGGCGCGCGCAAGCCCAGGCCGCGGTCGCTATAGACGGCGGCCATATTGGGCCCGCGCACGCCATCGTGCTCGAAGCGCTTGTAGAAGGGCCGCACGCCCATCGCGCGCACGCGCTCGGCAATCAGGTCGCCGATCGGATAGGAGACCATCGCCGAAGCGATGCCGGTCCGCAGGCCGAAACAGTCGGCCAGGTTGGCGGCCACGTTGAACTCGCCGCCGCTGACGTGAATGGCAACCTCGGTGGCCTTGCGAAAAGGGATGATGCCGGGGTCGAGCCGGTACACCAATGCGCCGAGCGAGAGCAGATCGAGGGCGCCTTTGGACGGGATGTCGAATCCGAGACTCATTGCAATTCTCCTAACTTTGCGGGCTGCCGGTCAGAGGCGATAGGTGCGCTTGACCAGTCCGTTGGTCAATTCATACGCCACTTCGGCGGCTTCCTCTTCGTCCAGGCGATGCTCGGCGACCAGCCGCGCAAGGTATGCGCAATCGACGCGGCGCGCCACGTCGTGCCGCGCGGGGATCGAGAGCAGCGCGCGGGTATCGTCGTTGAAGCCAACAGTGTTATAGAAGCCGGCCGTCTCCGTGGTCATCTCGCGGAAACGCATCATGCCTTCCGGGCTGTCATGGAACCACCAGGCGGGTCCCAGGCGCAGGCAGGGGTAGTGACCGGCGAGCGGCGCCAGCTCGCGGCTGTAGGTGGACTCGTCGAGCGTGAAGAGGACGATGGTCAGCCCAGCCTCGTTGCCGAAGCGGGTCAGAAGAGGCTGAAGGTTGCGCACGTACTCGGTGGGCATGGGAATGTCGGAGCCCACGTCCCGCCCGAAGCGCCGGTATACCTGCGGGTTGTGATTGCGGTGGCTCCCTGGGTGGATTTGCATCACCAGCCCGTCGTCCAGGCTCATCGCCGCCATCTCGGTCAGCATCTGCGCGCGGAAGAGTTCCTTCTCCGCTGCCGTCGCGTCACCGGCCAGTACGCGGCCAAAGAGCGCCGATGCCTCCGTGGCATCGAGGTCGGCGGTGGCCGGCGTGGGGTGTCCGTGGTCGGTGGCCGTGCAACCCAATTGCTTGAAGCGCTCCCGCGTCTCGCGAAGAGCGTCCAGGTAGCCGAGCCAGGTGGAGGTGTCCTTGCCGGTGATTTCGCCCAATCGTGCTATGTTGGCGGCAAAGCCCTCGAAATCCGGGTCCACCACCGGATCAGGCCGGAAGGTGGGCAGGATGCGCGTGCTGAGGCCGGCTGCCTGAATCGTCCGGTGATCGTCCAGCGAGTCGAGCGGCGAGTCGGTGGTGGCCAGCACCTCGATGCGAAACCGCTCCAGAAGCGCGCGCGGACGGAAGGCGGGCGTCTGCAACTGCTCCGCGATCGCGTCGTAGTACTGGTCGGCGTTGGCGGCCGAGAGGCGCGACTCCATCCCGAAGACGCGCTCGAAGGCGTAGTCCATCCAGATGCGCGTGGGTGTGCCGCGGAAGAGATGGTAGTGGCTGGCGAAGAGGCGCCAGATCTGGCGCGGCTCAGCCGTTGCGCCGGGGCCCACGCCCAGCGCTTCCAGGGGCACCCCCTGGCTGTACAACATGCGGAAGACGTAGTGATCGGGCACCACGAAGAGCCGCGCGGGATCCGGGAATGCCTCGTTCCGCGCGAACCATTGCGGGCACGTGTGCCCGTGCGGGCTCACGATGGGCAGGTCGCGGACGGACTCGTAAAGCCGCCGCGCAACCGCCCGGGGTCCAGGATCTGCCGGGAAGAGCCGGTCTTCGTTCAACATGGTCACGCCTTCGATTCTTGTGTTCAACCGCTTGAATAGAAGATCAATGGCCATTATTCCGCCGCTTCCCCGTCCTGTCAAGCCTCTTTCTCGAGAGAGATCCCTCCGCCCCCGACGCCTCTCTTCGCGATAGACTGGAGCCGTTGTGTCGCCAGCGGCCGGCCGGCAAGGGAGCGAAGCGCATGAGTCTCTATCTGCACCTGGGCAACGAACACGAGGATCTCTCCGCGCAGGCTCTTCGCGCGGCTCTCTTTCAGGCGTTGGGCGCTCTCGGCGTCCGGCGCAATGTCCTTGCCGTTCCGCCCGACCACACCCGCCTGCACTCGCGCGCCGGGGTGCTGACGCGCTACGCCCACGACTTCTACGGCAACGCGCTCAAGGCCATTCTGCCGGCGCTGGGCACGCACTCGGCGATGAACCCCACGCAACTCGAGCAGATGTTCGGCAACCTGCCGCAATCCCTCTTCCGCGTCCACAACTGGCGCCAGGATGTGGTGGCCGTGGGCGAGGTCCCGCGCGAGTTCATCCGCGAACAGTCCGAGGGCAAGCTCGACTATTCCTGGCCGGTCGAGGTCAACCGGCTGATTGCCGAAGGCGGCTTCGACCTGGTGCTCTCCATCGGCCAGGTGGTGCCGCACGAGGTGATCGGCATGGCCAACTACAACAAGAACATTCTCGTCGGCGCGGGCGGGCCTCGCGGCATCAGCCGCAGCCATTATCTCGGCGCCGTCTACGGCATGGAGCGCATCATGGGCCGCGCCGACAATCCCGTGCGCCGCGTCCTCAACTACGCCAGCGACACCTTCCTTCGGCACATCCCCGTCGTCTATGTGCTGACCGTGGTGGATCGCGATGCGAGCGGCCGGCTGGTCGTGCGCGGGCTCTTTGTGGGCGACGACGTCGAGTGCTTCCATCGCGCGGCCGAGTTGAGCCTGAAGGTCAACTTCCAGATGCTCGACGAGCCCATCCGCAAGGCCGTGGTCTTTCTCGACCCGGTCGAGTTCAAGAGCACCTGGCTGGGCAACAAAGCCATCTACCGCACGCGCATGGCGCTGGCCGGCGATGCCGAGTTGATCGTGCTTGCGCCCGGCGTGCGCGAGTTCGGCGAAGACCCCGCGATTGACGCCCTGATCCGCAAGTACGGTTACCGCGGCACGCCAGCCACGCTCGCCGCGGTTGCCGGCAATGCGGACCTGGCCGCCGATCTGAGCGCGGCGGCGCATCTCATCCACGGCTCCTCAGAAGGACGATTCACCGTGACCTATTGCCCCGGCGCGCTGAGCCGCCGGGAGATCGAGGGTGTAGGTTTCCGCTACGGCGATCTCGGGGCAATGCTCGCCCGCTACAATCCCGCCACGCTGCGCGACGGCCTGAACACCGTCGACGGCGAGCAGATCTTCTTCATCTCCAATCCCGCCCTCGGACTCTGGGCCTTCCGCGGGCGATTCCAATAGCACCCGAAGGAGCTCGGGTCAAGAAGCTCGGGAGAAAAAAACCGGCCCGGAGGTTTTGCCTCCGGGCCGGCTTGTCTTGCGATTGCGGTTAAGTGATCAGAATTTGAAGTGGGCTTCCATTTCCACGGTGCGGGAGCCCAAAACGTTATTCGCCCGGCCAAAGTGGTCGTCTGTAACGGTCGAGTCGATGTTGGCCAGGTTCAGCTTGTTGAAGAGGTTGAAGGCGTTGGCGCGGAACTCGAGCCGCGCATTCTCGCCCAGGACCTTCATGTTGGGCAGACCGAACGACTTGGTCATCGCCAGGTCGAGATCGGAGTAGTGCGGCCCGTAGAACGAGTTGCGCCGCACGCCCGGAGCTTGGGGCAGCGCCACCGGAACCGGCGCCGAGGCCGTGTTCCAGCTGTTGCCCGGCGTCACGGCCGGCTTCGTGTAGTAGAGCGAACCGCCGCCAATGAACGGTCCGTTGGTCTGTTTGAAGGTGTCCGTGTTCTGGCCACGGCTCGCGCCGCCCAGGTAGCTGACGGGCAGCAGGCTGCCGTTGCCTCCGTTGCCGCAGCTGCCGGAGTAGAAGGCACTGCAGCCGATTCCGTTGCCATACTGCGGCGAGAACGGGAATCCGGAGTGGTAGTTGAAGATCGGGCTGAAGTTCCAGCCACCCGCGATCTTCTCCATCCAGGCCTTATCCCCGTGGAAGATCACCGGCGACCAGTTGCCGAACACCTTGATCATGTGCTTGGTGTCGAAGTCCGACGGACCATGGTCGAACCCCGGCATCCACTCGTAGAACGAGGAGGTGTACGGACCCGAGCCGTTATCCAGCGACTTGCCCCAGCGATACTGCGCATCCGCCTCGAAGGTGTGCGAGAACTGGTGGCGCGCCTCCAGAAGCAGTGCGTTGTTCATCGAGTTGCCGCCGTCGTAGTACCAGTCGATGCCGTTCACGATCGGGTTGAACGCCATCTGCCCGGTCAGGATCTGCCGCGCATAATAGTTGTTGAGGTTGGTCTGCAGCGGCAGATGCCGCCCAAGCGATCCCTGGTAGCCCATCGTGGCCACCCACTGATGGCCCAGATCGTACTGGACTTCCAGCGAGTAGTGGTAGGTGACGGCGGTGGGAAAGTCCTTGGGAAGGCCGGTCACGCTCGTGGGCAGGCCGTTAATCGGAAGGTTCGCCGAGTTGAACTTGGTGATCAGGTTCGGGTTGGCGGGAAGCGCACCAGCCTGGTAAAGGTTGCTCGCCGTCCCGTAAACGATGTTCGTTCCTGTCACCCAGCCGCCGTTGGCCAGATAGGGAGGATTGTTGCGCGTGTTGGTGGTGATGGCCTGTTCCAGCCCGTTGTAGGCAACGCCGAAGCCGCCGCGGACCACCGCCTTGTACTGGTACTTCACCGGGCTCCAGGCAAAGCCAATCTGCGGCCCGAAGTTGCCCTTCTGAGCGTTCACCTGATTGCCGCCCAGAACAATATTGAGATCGGTCAGGGTGTTGGCGCCAACGCCAAGGCGCACGTTCGGCTCATGACCATTCTTCTCCGTCATGCCCTGGAAGTACTCCCAGCGCAGGCCAAAGTTGAGGGTCAGGTTCGGACGAACCTTCCAGTCGTCCTGGGCAAAGAAGGCGACGATGTTCTGCCGGTCGTCCTTGCGGAAGTACGAAGGCTGGCCGGTGCGCGGATCGGCCGTCACGTTCTCGCCGTTCGGAGCATCGTTCAGGAAGTCCCACAGGTTGTTGAAGGTGTAGGTCGGTTCAGAGTCCCAGGTAGGAGCGTCCAGGTAGGCCAAACGGGTTACCTGGCCGCCAAACTTCAGGTTATGGCTCTTGTAGACCTTGGTGAAGACGTCCTTGAAGTTCAGCGTCCACTGGTCGAACCAGCTGCCGATCGACGGGCCGAAGCTCGCCGGGGTCATGTTCGAGAAGGAGCTGCCCGCCCAGTTGGCCTGCATGATCTGCGCGTCCGGCAGGCCCAGAGGAGACTGCGAGTTGCCGCCCAGTTCGTTCCAGCGCCAGCCGGCCATGTCGCCACGAGCCTCGTTCACCATGGACGAGGAGATTGTGTGGTTCCACAGCAGACCCAGCGAATAGTTTTCCGCATTGTGGTGGAAGTAGTTGTAATCCCGGTTGGGACCGTTGTACGAAGTGTTGTTCACCGGCACGTAGAAAACGCTGGCCGCGATCAAGTCCTTCTGCGTGGCCTGGAAGTCCAGCCGGCCGCCGTACTGTGTGTTGATGTTGTTGTTGGGGCCCTTGGTCGCGAGGTACATCAGGTCGGCATTGCCATCGAGGCCGTTGCCGAGACCAGGCGTGTAGACCTCCTGTTTCGTGGCCGGGTCGTAGTAGGGAGCCGCGTAAGTGGGATCCATGTATCCGGCTTTGTAGGACGTCGGCGAACCGATGTCCAGGCCCTGCCCCTGGATGTAGTTGCAATTCTTACCCTGGATCAGCCCGATGTCGGCGCAATCGTGCCCGTCCGAAGGAGCTTCCAGGACCTTGGTGTACACCGCACCGGCGCCCTTGATGGTGAGGAACTTGTTGGCGATGCTGCCGGAGGCGGACCCGTGGTCGAAGCTGGCCGTGTCGTACCAGCCGCCGCCCGTCACGGTTCCGTTGTTGCGGATCGTGTCATACGAGAAGAACCCAAAAACCTTGTTCTTCAGCATCGCCATCGGAATCGGGATCGGGCCGCCCACCGTGCCGCCGTACTCGTTATAGCGGGCGTTGTCGCGCTGCTTGTTGTTGTTCGGGTCCCACCGCTGGTAGGCGTTCAGCCCGGGGCGGTCCACCTTGAACAGAGCGGTGCCATGGTACTGGTTGGTGCCGTTCTGCGAGATCAACTGGATTTGCGCGCCGCCAAAGCGTCCGTATTCGGCGTCGTAGCCGTTGGTGACGACCTTGATTTCCTTGATGGAGTCGGGGTTGGGAGTGACCACCGCCGCCGAGCCCCAGGTCACAGACGTGATCTGCACGCCGTCCAGCGAAATGCCGTTGGTGTCGTTGCGCTGGCCGTTGCCGAAGACCTGCGGCTTGTTCTCAGTCATGTAGGGGCCGGAAGTGGCGCCGGCGCTGCCGTCGCCCTGGTTGCCGGGCAGGCCGTAGGTGCCACCGCCTGCGTTCTGCGAGGAATCGCCGAACATACCGGGAGCCAGTTGGGCAAGCTGCAGCGGATCGCGGCCAAAGTCGGGCATCTTGGCGATGTCGTTCTGGTCGATAGTGCCGCTGATGCTGCCGGTTTCCGTGTCCATCACCGGAGCCTCGGCGGCGTTGACGCTTACCGTCTCGGCGACCGCGCCGACTTCGAGCTTGACGGTGAGGCCGTTGGCTTGCTCGGCCAGGATCGACAGGTTGTCGAAGACCTTCTTCTTGAATCCGTCGCGGGTCACCACGAGGGTGTATTGGCTGGGTTTCAGCTCGTTGAAAGAGAAATTGCCCTGGCCGTCGCTGTGGGCAATGACGCTCCGGTTGATTTCCTTGTCGGTGAGGGTGAGCTGGGCGCCGGGAATCATGGCGCCCTGGGCGTCGACGACAGTACCCTGCAGGCTGGCGCGGTACTGGGCGCTGGCGGGCAGGGCGACGAGAAGCAGCAGCAATAGCGCCGAGGGCCACCAGGCCCAGCGCGCTAGGAGGGTCTTTGCGCCCTGCCGTTGGCGTGTTGTATGTTGCATCGGCTCAATAATTTGCATGTCGGTCTCCTGAGGAGTGGTTGCGGTGAATACGGGACATCTGCACTTCGTACGGAAGCGCTCCGCGTTGGTTTGCGCTCGCAGCGCAATCGATTGTGCTGCATAATGCACAATCGATTGCGCAACGAGTATTGTTAGCACCGCCAAGATGCGCCTGTCAACTGATTCGTGCGCGACCCGCTGGCCGCCCTTGATCCGCACAACCCGGCAAGGCCGGATATGTGGTTTTTGCCGGTGGCCGGAACCAAGCCGGTTTCTCTAATGAACGCTGCGCGCGCCGCAGAGAGTAGCGCCGGCCTCCCGGCCGGCTGTAGCGTGGGTCTCCTGACCCACGCAC